>JBLHNW010000058.1:0-12841 GCA_047622205.1 Paraglaciecola sp. | reverse complement strand
AAATGAACAGACAACTGACAATAAATCAACACAAATGCTGTAGCGAAACTCGTAAAGTCTCAGTTAACGCCACATTAAGCGGCTATTTGCAGTTGGTTATACTTGAGCGAAGCGAACAACCAACTGTAAATTGTCCGTTTGAATGCCTTGTTAGTACGCAATTTCTTGATTTA
The DNA here is from genome assembly GCA_047622205.1 of Paraglaciecola sp. Taxonomy (GTDB): domain Bacteria; phylum Pseudomonadota; class Gammaproteobacteria; order Enterobacterales; family Alteromonadaceae; genus Paraglaciecola. The sequence continues at coordinate 12,668 of JBLHNW010000058.1, read as the reverse complement.
TTAATATATCTCTAATATAGAAACGTTTGTCACTAATTTTAAATGTTCTTTTTTTACGAAAAATCAACATCGGCTACATTGACTATCTTATGTGTCCAATTTGCTCAGCCCCTGCGCTAGCTAGCTGAACCCAGGCCCTAATATCTTCGCGAACTTGAGGTAATGCGCGCACTCCTGGTTCTAAAATGACATCGTGAAACTCAGAAATATCAAAAACACTGCCCATGATATTTCGCGCACTCTTGCGTTCAGACAAAATCAAATCAGCGCCGAGTATGTAGCTAAGCGATTGACCTGGCATGGCAATATAACGGTCGACTTCAATTTCAACCTCGGTACGGGACATCACTGTATTTTCCATCATGAAGCGAATAGCATCTTCACGCGACCAACCCCGCAAATGAAGCCCAGGCTCAACAATAAGGCGGCTCGCCGCCCAAAGGTGCTTTGTGATCATACCTTGCCGGTCATACGTTGAGCTGTAAAGATCCATTTCATCTGCCAGATATTCAGAATAGAGCGCCCAACCTTCAAGAATGCCGGAGTTATAGCCAATGGAAGGGTATTTTCTAGGATATGAAGACCAAAGGTGGTGGCCTGGTATCCCTTCATGAAAAGCGAGTACCTCTGCCATAAGACGTCGCTCATTTGGTCTTGATGGATTTATGATGTAGCGGGCTGGAGTGTTACCTTGAGATCGACCGTAATACCCTGCAGGGGCTGAAGCTTGCATGTATTTTGGCATTTCACTTACAACAATTTCTGTTTTTGCCTGTTTAGAAAATGACAACAAAGTTTTATCGTGTGCCCGAGCCAGCGCTATTTCAGAAATGGTAAGTAACTCTTTAGCAGTAGTGCGATTATCTTCTGTTTTAGTACGCAGGCCCGTAAGCATGCTCTCCACCGTATCGCCTTTTTTTCCCGTTGTGAGCAATTGAGCGCGTGATTCCTTGAGAAATCGTTTGCCGATCTCTTCAATTTCATTCAGGGATGGGCTCAAGGTGGTCCACCATGTTACGGCATCAGAGAAGCATTCACCCCCACCTTTGAGTCGGGAAAGTCCGGGGGCTGTGCTGGTTATAGAGAGATATTCGTTATGAAGAAATTTCTCAAACCTTGAAACTGCTGGCGCAATATTTTCTCTAACAAGGGAGTTCCATTGTGTCGCATTTTTATTCTCAACATTTTTAAAGGTATATTTTGAATTAACCATAGTCAGATCAGACAAAAGGTCGCGAACCTGTTGCTGAACTCGAATAACTACTGCGCGTGGCGCTGTTTCTTCAGAGATTATACCTAAGCGTAATGTCTCCATCGCTAGCGTTAACGCAGCAGGAACATGGGACCAAGTTGTGATTGCTTCACCCACAGTCTCTGGCCCAGCCGCGATGATGCTCTGCCACTGCCTGGGCCACTTCACTTGCCAACCGATGACCTGATTAAGGTAACGCAAATCCGTTTTGCAGTTTTTAAGCGCCTGCCCCGCAAAGCCGCTGTCCGCCACAAGTTGATTACTTTGTGCGTTGGCACAAAGCACTATAAGTGTGGCCATGAAGGCGATCAAAAATATTTTCACTCGCTTATATCCTTTTTAAGTGTCTAAAAATACGCAATGCTTGGTTATTTTAATGCATCTTTAACATTAAATTTTTAACCGAGGCTAAACGTTAAACTCCAGCGTACTAACGCCAACGGAACGCGTCACTTGGCTGTTCTTGTTATGTTCTTTAAACCTTCAATCACCCCCTACTCCCACACTGTTAAATACAGAACTAACATTGAATAAATGCCGAAACTAACGGATAGCCATTTAAACCAAAGAGGGACACATATCACTAATACCATCAAAAAAACACCAACCGAAGGCACCACAATAGACAAATCCACTTGATTATTAAACATGAATATGTTGACGTAAGGACCAACCAAAAAGTAAACCAGCAACGACCCTGCTGACACACGCCCCAAGCCTTGACTGTGCACCAACATGTCGTAATGTCCATCATCCGGATCTGGAAGCGCCATTTCCGCTGCTCCATAAACACAAATCGATGCAAATATCAAAATCAGAAAATGTAAAAAAGTCCATTCAGTGTAGTCGTGCAAGCTCCAACCGATCCACCATAACTGAAGAATAAACATCAAAACACTTATACCCCAAATGGCAGTAGACCAATGAAAGATTACTCGCTCGTGGTAACGAATCAAATCTCCCACCACATGTAAGAGGCGCGTTATTGCCAATCCAATTACGATAGATACAGTGACAAAAATATATTCATGCTGTGTCATTAATTACATAACCAAGTTAAGTTTATTACGTTTTTCAGGTTCTTCTGAAATAGAAAATTCAAAAGTTCATATGTATTGACACAGCGAAAAAAAAACCTATTCCTCGCAAGAATATGACAATATTTCAACTTAGAATTCCATGCCCAATATAACGCTTCGAATATGCGGCGCGCGTTGTTTGCGCGTTCGCCATTATTTGTTTGTTTGTTAGAGAGCATTTTCCAGCGACATTGCTAGTTTTTGAATGCCATGAGATGGTGTCCATCTTTTAAACTCAACAAAACCATGTTTCTTATATAATTTAATTGCTGGCTCATTGGCAACGGCTGTTTCTACAATTGCTTCTGTAAATTCAAATAAGTCGAAAACATAACTTATCAATTTGCCTGCGATGCCTTTTTTAAAATACTTCGGGTCTACTGTTAAACTATCAATTCCTAAGTGCTTACCTTTTAAAGCAATCTCTATTACTCCTGCGAGGCATCCATTTTCAGTAAAACCATAAAATAGTGTTTCTGAATTTTTTATATCTTTAATGCTTCGCGATAGTGGGGGAAAATTACTGGCATTTATAAGCTGAGCTTCAACTTTGTAAGAATTTTGAAATACTGTAAAAATTTGATTGCCAATATCTTCATTCGAATGATCAAGTTTGTTTATCATAATATGCCTAGACTCAAAAGTTGCATTGCTCTCTAACGCCCTAATAATGGGATAAAAATTGTTGGCTCAAATGTTGAGGAACGAAAACAGCCAACTGTATTTTTCCTTATTTATTAGCTTGTTAGGCATACTGACGAGTTAAAACTAAACATACTGTTATGAGTGATATGTTTATAAATACTCGAACCAGCCAATGATAATAACTGTATGAAATACCAAATTTCTTTGTAGCTAAAACTATTAAACTCATTAAGGAAAACCATGGTGTAAAAAAAAACGTTAACTCCCATTTTACCAAAGTTATCGCTAAATCGTGTAATGCACCACTAACAGCGAAAGTCATAATAATTGCTAACCATATAGGAAACAGATCGCTCAGTGGCTTCATTATCTTGCGAGAAAGATAGTAACCCCATATTGGATTCCAATATTGCCAAAATAAATAGAACGAACTCGCACCTAACGAACGCTTGAGCATATTAGTCATTGATCCAGATGAGCCAAGAGCTACGCCATTACGCTTTTTTACGTACTCTGATAATGTAATAGTTCTATGCATTCTGACCTTGTATGCCTAACGCCTCGTTAAGCGGATAAAAATTGTTGGCTAAAATGTTAAGGAACGAAAACAGCCAACTGTATTTTGTCCCTCTTTAAATTCTTGTTATGTATATATTAAAACACTTCATCATCACTATAAACATTAACGGATAGTTCACCATTAACACTTTCAGAAACTAAGAAATTTATGGGTTTACAACACACTTGGCAATCTTCTATATACTGCTGGTCCGTGTCGGATGGATCAATCAAAACCTTAATACTCTCTCCACAATATGGACACCCAATAGATTTTTCAGCTAATTGATTCAATTCTACTACTCCCCTATTTGCCTATATACATAACGCCCCAATAAGGGGCTAAAAATTGTTTGCTAAAATGTTGAGGAACGAAAACAGCAAACTGTTTTTAGTCCGGCTTAATTGGCTTGTTAGGTAACGTTGCATACCCAACTTTAACTTGGTTATTAATATAACTGTCGATTGCCATTTTTAAGGAGCTTTCTGAATTTGATTGGCAGAATGAACCTATTGATAAAATAAAATTTGTGCCTTCAGGCAAATATTCCGGCGACTTACCTTTTTTAAAAGTTACACCAGTACCAGTTAAATAACCTGCCCACCAATTTTTATACCCAAATTGCATATTTGGATTGTAGGAAGAACATTCCACACTACCAAATACTTGGTTTTCATCAAAAACTTCATGCTCTGTTGCTGTAGAAGAAAAAACTACAAACATTAAAATGTGCACAAATCTCATTTAGTTACCTAACGATTCACAGCAGCCACGCGCTGTTTTCGCGGCGGATGACTGTGCTTGTTAAATGGCAACTTGCGCCTGACTTGGAAAAGATATCTCCATAACCAAACACTCTTGCTCACAAAGAAAAGGGCCGTGTATCTCGCCTGGAGGACGACTTGCATAATCACCAGTTTCTAACCAAACACCAAATGCTTCATCATAAAGACGCCCTGAAATAATATAGATTTCTTCTGGATAATTATGCGATTTACTACCAAATGACTTGGTGTTTGCACCAGATTTAAATCTAGTTAAGCGAGTATAATCACCAGTGACACTATCTATAGATAATGTTAATTCCTCTAACATTCCATCAGTCCCTTCAATAGGCGACCATTTTGAAATATTTTCGGTCTTTAGTACATTCCAGTAAGTACTTTCAGATTTACTCATAAATTCCCTTTTGCCATTTAACGCCGTAATAAAAGGTGAGCGTAAGCGAATCCAGCCCAGTGATTTTTTGCTGGGCGACTTTTCATTGCTTTGTTAGAAGACTCATTCAATTACATCTACACTCTTATAAATCTCAGAAGACACCTTGCGATCTACCCTTGTTAGTGTGTCCACATAATCCTGAAATCCTGTTAAAAATAACGCTCGTCTCGTCCTCCAATACATTTTCCATCCAAGACTATCTTTAATTACTACGATAGATTCAGAAATAGAATTCTTCATTTCTGGATCGAGAGTCCCTTCGTTTGCCAAATAGTAATTATTTTGAAGGACAAGCATGACCGCATGAAAATTCATAATTACTTGGAATCGTTGTTCCTCTGAAAGAGAGTTTGGATTTGCCATAAAATTACGAAATAAGTTGCTATTTTTTTCATTGCTACCAAGATTGGAATACCACTGTGACATAGAGTTAGTTGCTGCAATTGCTGTGGCTGACCTTGTGGCAATTGTATTTTTTTGTAATTGCACACCAACAAATACCAGCGAGAAAACTATTGCTACAGCCCCAACAATTTCTGAAATATTCGCGGCATCTGATAGTTGGTATTTCATACTTATTCCTTCTAACGCTTTACTAAGCGGAGCAAAATGGTTGGTTATACTTGCGAAGAATGAGCACAGCCAACTGTTTTATGTCCGTTTAAGCAACTTGTTAGCAGCTTGTTGCTCCAACCTTTCAACTAACCAGACTTTTATAATTGATTGCCGTGTTACACCAATACGACTTGCTTCTTTATCGAGAGAATCAATTACCCAAGAAGGAAAATCAACATTGATCCTTTTTTGAGATTGATTAGGACGGGTAACAGATGATAAATCTAAATCATCAATTATATCGTCATCGTTGGAATCGAATTTTTGATCAAATTGTTCAGCTTTCATAGAGTAGTACCTCTGCTTTACGTGAACTCCTAATTGAAATAATTCTAATGACGTCATCTCGATAAGTAATAACACCAGACCAGTATTTCTCAGCAATAGTTCCTATTACTAAATATCGTTGTTCACCTTCAGATTTAGCTTTTACTTGGAGTAAGTTAGGATCAGCCCAAAGTTACTGAGCATCAATAAAATTGAGCCCATGCTTATCTAAGTTGGAACAACTTTTATTTGCATCAAACTCAAATTTATACATGGGATAAGAATTATACCTTTATTGCTCAAATGTCAATTTAAACATTGATACTATGAAAAACTGCTAACGCTTCAAGTAGAGGCGCGCGTTAGCGCGTCCTTCTTGCTTGACTTGTTATGTAGTACCGTCACCCTAAAAGGCAAACTCAAGAGAAGCATGGGCAACGAGCTTCCCAGAAGACACGTAAGTCACCTTCGTCTCTAGGAACGCAGAAGCTTTACCGAATCGTAAAACATGTGCCTCTATTCTCAAATTTTCTGATAACGCAGGGCGTAAGAAATGAGTGTGTTGATATACGGTTCCTTTTGATAAGCGATCGGATGTGCCGACAGCTATTGAGGCCACCGTGTCAATGGCAGACATAATGATTTGCCCGCAGATTGCCCCACTAGAGAACTGTAGTTTTTCATTTTGGGGCAATATCGCAACCGCTTGACCCTGGGATACTGAAATATCTTGAAGCCCCATTTCTTTAACCCATGGAGCAAATAACCATTCATAGAACTCGAGCACATTTTCATTCGTTACTGGTAATGTGGGCTGATTCATGCGGGAACTCCTTGTGTTACATAACGCATCAAGAAGGTGCGCCGCTTTTTGGCGTCACTCTGCTTGATTTGTTATGAGCTTTTTTTACTTCTCACTATTTTTACAATACGACTATAAACGATCTCCGCTGTATTCCAATGGTATCCTCCAGTTGTATTCACAAATTGAATTACAACCGCGTCGATGTCTTTGTGGTAGTTGGCAATACTCTGATAACCAGGAAGAAGACCTGTGTGTTCGTACACATAAATTGAAGAATATATTCCCTGCTCTCCTTCATCGAACAATGAACCGTCGTTTAATGCCCGCAAGAATATCCCCACATCCTGTGCTGTAGCTACCATTGAACCATAACCATTTAATCTATAATCATTAGTCTTTATATCCGGCTCAAAGCCAACGTAATAGCCGCTCATTACATTGTCTATATCTACTTCACGATGCGAACAGAAAGTATTGTTAAGCCCAAGTGGGATCAAAATTTCTTCCTTGATATATTGGTTAAAGCTATAACCTACTACCTTATCAATGAGTTCGGAAAGCAATAAATAATTCGTATTTGAATATTCATAGTTTTCATCTGGCTCAAAGTTAGCCGGCAAATCAAGTACTAACTCAAGTGCCTTTTTGTTGCTTTTTGGTGGGTCTTCCCAAAAATTTGGGGTGTCAGTTAAATTGGGAATGCCACTGCGATGCTGCACCATCAATCTCAAGGTTATTTTTTCTGCATTATCAATTCTTCCCACAAGTTCTGGAAAGTAATCAGCGAGCGTTTTATCTAAAGACAAAATTTTATCGTTGACTAATTTGGTGATAGCAACAGCGACATATAGTTTACTGATACTGCCAATCTTGAATAAGGCTTGCGGGTAGGTAGGTATTTTATTTTTTCGGTCATTCCAGCCTGCTGTATAAAATGCTGGTGGTTTGCCAGACTCATCCACATAGACAATAATTCCGTCAAAGCCATGACCAATGGCTTCATTGACTTGATCTTGAATCGTGTCTGGCAGGGGTAATATCCAGGCCCATATCAAAATCCATGGTACGAAGAATAAAGAGCTCATGCTTGCAAGAATAAATATTATTCTGAGTATTCGTTTTGTTAGTTTTTTTTTCATAAAGTCATAGTATTTAAGGACCAAGCGTTTTGAAGAAATTGCTCATAACGCTTCAAAGCACGGGCGCGCGCTTTTTGCGCGTCTGGGTGGCTTTGTTTGTTAGCTGCCGCATTGCGTGCGGCTGTTTGAATTGATTGATGGACTAACAAACTGTGACTGCCTTGTGTAAATGTAATTGCTGCATTATCCGTTGCCTTAATCTTGTCAGTGTTTGATGATTGATATTGCCAGAACTTACTAGTTACGTGAACCTTTTTTACCAATTTTGATGAGCTAAAAAGCAAACCACTTTGCAAGCCAACTTTAGGTAACCAACTGAGAATAAGCTTTGGCATGCTAACGCCTTACTAAGCGGCGCGAAATAGTTGGCTAAAATGTACGAGGAACGAGTGCTAGCCAACTGTTTAGCGTCCGTTTGAGTAACTGTGTTAGAGCACTACTGAACAACTTCTCTTTGTAAAAGTGCCACCATATTCCCTGTTTTTGCAGACCACATGTTTTGAGCTAATTCAGGAGTCAATATTTGGATAACTAGCCATCCCTGTTTCCCCTCCTCATTAAATATTTCAGCAAAATCTGGTAACTTGGATTTTTTAATCCCTGTTAGGAAGCCTTCTTTATTTTCTATTTCCAAAGTTTTATATTCGTATTGTTTCATTTTTACTATTTCCTCGTAATCGAGGTCATGGATATTTATATCAAAAACAGATGCTAATGCCTTCTTAGATTGGAGCGATGCTGATGCCTCGTTTTCAATTCGCTGTATTGTTCTAAGGTTAAGACCTGTCGCTATCGATAGCTCATCTTGTGACCAAGACTTCTTATTCCTTAAATCAATTACTAAATTTGCATTAATCTTCATAAATATCCTACAACCTATTATTTTTGAGACAACTAAATTATCCATAAAAATAATGGATTCTTTTACGACGACTCAACGAGACAATAACGACAATCATCCGACACTTTAACGACACATACTGGGATTAGTGCTCTAACGCCCCAATAAGCCGACACAAAGAGCGCAGCGAGTTGAAGTCGGATTAATTGGATTGTTATGTTTCATCTGTATAGTAAACCGAAAAAACCTTGATACCACACCTCATTATATTCAGCACCAGTTTGATACTTTTGCAATACGACATAATTTTTGACCTCAAACTTAATAACTTCACCACCATCTTTTAAGCGTATCTTAACGTAATAATTGGCTGTTCTGCGTTGCTTCACAGCATCTGTGTCGACAATTAAACCAGCAACAATAACTTCTTGTTGATTACCTATCTTTTTATTGAGTAACCCCAAGTAGCCACTACTAAAAATTGTAAACATAAGCAATAAACCCAAAGAAACATCTAAATTTTGATTTCGGGCTCTTTCGGTCTTAATTCTATAAAAGTAAAAAAACACTATTAAAATTGAAGTTGGAATTGTTATGTATTTAAAACCTGCGTAATAGGGTTCGTTATATAAGCCGTTAAAGCCAGAAGATAAAATAACTCCCACTAAGGCATAGAGAGCTAATAATAAAAAACATGTCCAAAAGGCCAACTTACTTACCAAGGAACAGACTCCAAACCCAAATGGGACTTGCTTGAAACATAACGCTTCGCATAAACAGCGGAACAAGTTGGACGCTTTTTTGCGTCGTGTATTTTGCGAAAAATCGGCCTGCTTGTCGAGTCAGGTTTAATGCGCTTGTTATGTTTCATCGACAACTAACGGCACAAATTTAACAAAGAGGAAAAAACCTAAAACAATCCAAATTACGAAAAAAAAGGGGGGCACTGCGCCAATTGCATTTTTAAACACGTTTAACAAGAAAAGTGGTGCAAGCATTACCACCATTAATAGAATTGAAGCTCCCTTATCGTAACTAATGCCGCAATTGCAATTGTGACACTTTTTCCGACTTAGATTATTCATCAAGAGCAAACTCAATAACTTTTGTGGCTCACTGCATTTCGGGCAATGGGTTAATTTCATACTGACTCTTCCTTGAAACATAACGCCCAAATAAGGGGCGAAGTGCGCAGCACTTTGTCCCGCTTGAGCGCCTTTTTAGGCCTTTGCATTAAAAGCCTCATGATATGTAACTATACCGTTTGGCAGCAACGCAGAAAATTGTATTGCTTGAAAATATTCTGGTGGTACATCGGGGTATACAATGGATGATTCTGGCTTGAAGCCGAAACGGCTATAATAAGCTGGATCACCTAGCAGAACGCAACCCGAAGCACCAGAACCTTTAAGGGTCTCTAAGGCCGACAGCATAAGCTTGGAGCCAACACCCGCTCTCTGAACATTTGGTGATACCGAAATTGGACCAAGACCAAACCAACCTTTGACACCGTCAGAAATGGTTACAGGTGAAATAGCTACGTGACCGACAATTTGCCCCTGACTCTCGGCAACTAATGAGATAGATAAAGCGCCAGAGTTGCGTAAATCTCGAACAATATATTGTTCAGTGTGATCGGTGTGAGGTGCATTCAAAAATGCTTCAATTGTGACTTTCTCAATTGCATCGATGTCACCTTTATCTTCGTTCCGAATTTTTAGGTTCATAAAGTTCTCTGACTGAGGCCTAACGCCCATTTAAGGGGCTGATAATAGTTTGCTAAAATTGTGTAGTGTAGCGAAATTGAGCAAACTGTTAGCAGTCCCGCTTGAAATTCTTGTTATATGTACTTGGCGTTTTACCCTTATTTTGACCAATTTCTTTTTTCTTCAGTGGAGTGCTATTTTTCTAGCATGATAGCCTCTAGCTTATCATCTGGAATGGCAACAATCCTAAGGCCATTGATGCCAATCACAGTGTCAGCTGCGACCATAGCATTAATAATTGCCTCTTCTGTAGCCTCGACCGTCGCCCTGAAAACAGTGGATAAATGGTTGTTGGGAAACATATTTATATTGGATGTTTCATTTTCCGACAATCGTTCATTCGCTGCCGTTGAGAAGGCTAGAAAGATATCACCTGAACCGGCATTGCTGACAGTACCTAGCCTTCCGAGTGCCAGTGATGGTCGTTTTGCAACGCGTCTTAACTGATGAGGTAATAATGGCGCATCTGTTGCAATGATAATAATGATGGAGCCATCGCGGGCATAGTCAGGTTGAGTGGAGGCGACTTTAAGGCTGTCGCAATAGGGCAAATAGTCTCCAAAATGTCTTTCGATACTGCTATCGGTGAAACAGTTGGGATCGGCTTTTAGTCTTTTGCCAACTTGCTTACCCGCAATGGTTAAATCGTTGCGTGACCAGTTATAATTACATTGGACTAACACTCCCAATGTATAGGTATGGCTCCCTACTTGATATTGTCGAGACGCAGTTCCAATACCGCCTTTAAAACCATTACAGATCATGCCGGTGCCGCCGCCCACAACACCCTCAACAACTTTGCCGCTTTTTGCATTACCAAGAGCTTCTAGAGCGTGGGCCTTTGTTATATGAAAACCATTAATGTCATTGAGGCCTCCATCGTAAGTTTCAGCAACAACCGGAGCATGCCAGTCGGCTGTCCATCCTTTGTCTACCATCCAAGAAACAGCTGCATCTCTCACTACTCCGACACTGTGAGTATTAGTAATCAAGATAGGACCATCAATTAATCCACGCTCCTCTATCCAAGTTGTACCCGTCATTTCGCCAGAGCCATTCAGCGTAAACCAACCGCCAAAAACGGGGGATGTTGAATTTTTTCCACGAGGTAAAATAGCCGTTACACCTGTCCGGATTGGTCCTTTGCCAACTTCGAGAGCACCTTTTCCTTCTACTAGGGTAACCTGACCAACTTCGAGGCCCTTTACATCGGTTATTGCATTCAACGGACCAGGAGTTCCGGCAAAGGGTACCCCTAGATCTCGTGCTCGGACATTGTCTTCCGCTTGGACTGAAGAAGAGACACCTATTGCTAGGACCAAAAATGTGGCAGGTATTGCCAAGGCTAAAATGCTACGAGTATTAAACATGTGTTCTCACTTGTAAATTCGCTAAAAGGTTGAAGCTAGTTATTATCGATCCGAATATGCTACCGATTATTACAACATAACGCCCAAATAACGGGCTAAAAATTGTTGGCTAAAATAAGCGACGAAGGAGCATTAGCCAACTGTTTTTTGTCCTTGTTTAACAGCTTGTTAGCTACCCACTACATCTAATATCCAAGCATGGTAATTTGACAGCCTAACTTGATAAGCAGTAGTTCCATACAAGCCACCTTTAAAAGTAGATATATCGCCATGTCCTAATTGCCAACTTGATAAGCCTACAAGAAAAGGGACACCTTTTTCAAATACGACAGAAGCTCCACCGCTATCTCCAGAACCATGCATACCTTCAAGTGATAATGCATTCGCTGGTTCGTCAAATTTAAACGCTAGCCATTTACCCTCTGCGCTATCAACAACATTTTGAAACCGGTTCAACACACGAAGCGGCTTAGTATCAGGATCTTCACCCGTTAATCCGTTCCCTGTAGCTCCCTTTCCGAATACTGTAATTTTTTTACCTTTTTCACTTGTACCAGTGTATGTATTGATTGGTTCGACACCGTTAACAGTTGAAGTTAATTTGATTAACGCAATATCACTTCTAGATTTAAAAAAACTCATTAAAGGCGCTAAATCACCTTTAAATAAATTTTTATTGGGTTCAGTGTAATCAGGGTGTATATGAACGCTTTCTATTTCATAAGTTTTAGAACCAACTCTTAAATCCTTACCAACATAATCATAAAAAATAGTATGTGCTACAGTCACAATCCATTGTGAATTTATTAATACACCATGACCTTCATGGGGCATATCAATTAGGTATTCAGGTGTTTTTTCTACAACATAATTTTCAGGAGGAATATCATGCCGTTTCACAACAGCATTGCTGCCAAAAGAAAAGAAAAAAAAGACTAAGAGAAATAAAACTTTCATATTACATCCATGTTGATTGATGGGTAGCTAACGCCGCGTTCACCGGCTTGTCCGGTGCAACGCATTGTTATGCATGGTAGATAATAAATGCAAATTGTTACTTAACATTAAAGTCCACAACCTTGTTGGGATAGAAATTGTGTATTAAGAAA
>JBLHNW010000057.1:0-12901 GCA_047622205.1 Paraglaciecola sp. | reverse complement strand
CCAGAGGCAGAAACACCTCGATAGTACTGGGCCAACCGTTGTCTTATTCTAAGTTGCGATATTGTTTTTAGCGAACCATCCGATAAAAGCTCGTTATAGGTATCTCTACCCATTGGACGCTTAAGTGCTTGGCTAGCTTCAAATGAATCAAATAAGAATTTTTGACCCAGTTTCTCAGCGGGGCTTTCCAAAGCATTAAATGTTGCGAGGGCATGTTTTTTTACTTGCCCGAAATAATTCATTCGTCCAAGCATGTCTTTTTCTGTGGCTAAAAGGTCTTGCTGTATCCGTTCAATATATTGATATCCAGTAACGCTATCTTTCTGAGCTTGATTCCAGTTAGAAACTTGAATTCCTACAAAGACACCCACAACGACAATAATAAAATCGACAAAAACCGCAAACCAGTTTTGTTCCTTGACGTGTTTAGTGACGCTACTTAAAATCATAATTTGCAACCTTCTGTTCAAATCTAATCACATTTAAAATTGTTTTCCACATTAACAAAACATCCATGTTAGCAAATATAAACAAAACCATCCCCCGTCACATCAAACCTTTATCATGAATGTCCATGCTAATTATCTCGCTTAGGTCATTATGTTGTCCAAGAGTCTTCTTGCCATTGTTTGGTTAGACAGCCCACAAGAGACAATCAATGTTCTTGAAATACGCTTTTTCTGCTATTTTGCGTAATATACTCTAGAGTTCTGACATCGATCCAAAAATTGGAGTGGGCGGCTATGTGAACGTTGCTTTGTAAACGTTCTTTTACTCGGCAATGCGATTACTATGGGTAACTTGGCTGGTTTCAAAACAAACAAAACTGCAGCTATTAGAGGATAATTTAGTTGGCTCTTTTTAGATTTAAACAATTTAGTTATGACAGTGAGCGACAAGTTCTCACTCAGGCAGAAGTTAATAGCAAGTTAGATCCTAAAACCGCCGATTTACTCGACTACTTTATCGCCCATGCCGGAGAAGTCTTGTCTCGGGACCAACTGTTGGACGAAGTGTGGGCTGGGACTGTTGTGTCTGACAATACTATTAGTTGGAGTGTTTCCCAGTTACGTAAAGCTCTTGGTGACGATAGTGCTAATCCTGGTTTTATCCAAACCATACCCAAGAAAGGCTATAGCTTTATTGCACTAGTGGAGCAGCCATCATCATCGCCTTCCAACATCGAAGAAAGTTCGCTACAGGGGCACAGTCAGCCAGTTAATAAGCGCCTGCGCAATACACTTTGGATTACAGCTTTAGTGGCTGCACTACTGATAGTAATCTGGGTCTTTGATCAAAAAGGGCTAGAAGCAGAATACGAAATTGGTCCGGCTAAACTACTGACCAGCATGGATGGTATGGAGGAAGATGGATTTGTCTCTGAAGATGGTGTGTTATTGGTTTTTCGCCATAAGCGCAGCACAGCAAAGAGTAAATTTCAGGTTTACCTGAAACCCCTGTTTGATCCCACTACATTTAGCGAGACACTTAATACGGGTGAAATCTCGGCAGCCAGGCTAAGTAGCCAAAGAGAACAAAATCCCTATGCCCTAACTGAGGATGATTTTGATTATCGCCAGGTGATATGGGGAAAAGACAGTTATCAACTCTTTGCGGTACGTACATCTGAGCAAATCTGTGAAATTGTTGAATTAACTCTACCTATAAGTCGCGACAGCATTTTGCAACAACGGCTGTTATCAAGTTGTGATCTTCAGGGCAGGACTCACCTGGCGTTTAGTCCTAAGATCTCGAAACTTTACTTTACTGATAAAAGAAATTCGGACAACTACACCGTACAACAATTGGATCTCCAATCGGTAGTTGTAAGCCCATTAACCACGACTGATACACCAGGTTTAGGCGATCATTTTATCGATCTTGATACTACCCAGTCTAAACTGCTTGTTCTGCGTAATAAGCATTCGAGCGAGACAGAATTTCTTAGCCTGGATCTGCAAACTCTAGCGCTTAGTCAGCTATTTGAGATCCCGGCGGTATATTATTCCGCCTTTTGGGGACCTAAAGGGCAAAGCGTTTGGTATAACTGGGGAAACGCGACTGTACTGCGATATGACCTAGACTCCCAGGCCTCCACTACTCTGTTACAAACGGCTTTTGGCTGGAATTACGACAGCCACCCAATCGCCAACGGTGGAGCTGTTTTTACCGTATCCGATGCCAACTCAGCAGATTTTCTGTATTTGCACGACAGTAAGCTAGAGAAAAAGCAAACTCCCTATACGGAATATTTACCTACCTACTCACCTATTAGTGGCAAATTGGCTTATGTGTCTAACCAGTCAGGCCTGCCGCAAATTTGGTTGCAAACCCACCCTACAGAAGCTGCCACCCAACTAAGTAATATGACAGAATTCAAAGAGTTCACCGATCTAAGTTGGGCTGCTAACGATAACTGGTTACTCGGCGTGACAGATGGCGCAGTTGGGGCTATAGATGTCGAGACCCAAACGTACCATAAACTCTACAAAGGTAAGCTCAAAACCCAGCTACCCAGTTTATCTGCCACTGGCAACACTTTGCTGTTTAGCGCACAACAGGACGGCGTGTGGCAACTATTTATTCATGATGTTCAGACCCAACTTAGCCGGAAACTTGGTGAAGGTTTTCAGAGTCAGTGGCTGACAGATAAGCAATTTTTGTTCAGCAAAAAGGGACAGACTGGTTTGTGGAAATATGATCTTCACAATGAGCAAATCAGCCAAATAATGGAAAACTTTCCCCTCGTGGAATTTTGGCAACTAGTCAATGATGGGCTCTATTTTACCGCCAAGCTTCCAGTTTGGGGCTTGTATCAGACCCCGCTAAACCACTATTCCCCAACTAAAGTGACGGAATTACCCGACAAAACCGGCCGACAATTTGGCATTAACCCAATCGATAATAGTGTGGTGCTGGAAGATTGGCGACGCCAACAGTCGGATCTAAAATTGGCGCCTTTGATTTATCAATAATATTGTTGGCTCGGAGCCCTCTATTTACAAGGACTCACCACTTACTCACCTTTTTCCAAGCTCTCTCTCACGACTCTTAATGTTATTGGGACTTAACTGTACAGGAACTTTTAACCTTTACGGAACAAACCCATGAATACAAAATTTTTCAGTAAACTAAGCACCACCTTATTACTTGCCGCAACCTTGAGCGCCTGCGGTGGCGGGTCCAAACCGCCACCATCGGTGGAGCCGCCCGCAGAGGTAGATCTTGAACAAGCCTTTGAACAGATAAGAGAGGGCCATAATGTCCCCGCTCTAGCCGGTGCATTTGTCAGAGATGGAGAGGTCACCCAGTCGGGTGTAGTGGGTGTACGATCTCTACCAGATGGTTTGACGGCTACTATTGAAGATCAATGGCACCTTGGTTCACTTACAAAATCCATGACAGCAACACTTGCTGCCAGGCTAGTTGAACAGGGAATATTGCAATGGACGACGACCATAGACGAAGTGTTACCTCAACTCGCCGCCAATATTAACCCAGCCTACAAGGATGTCACCATTCGGGAATTGCTGTCTAGTACCGGCGGTATCATATCTGACATTTCACGCCTGCCCGGGTGGTCGAATTATTTTGGACGAAACGATGATATTCAAGCTGTCCGCCGGGAGATGGTTGAGGAAATCCTGCACTTCTCACCGGAAAACGAAAGAGGCAAATTTAACTATAGTAATGCAGGCTTTGTGGTGGCTGCCACTATGTTGGAAGCATTGACTTTAGAGGATTGGGAAACACTGATCCAAAATGAAGTGTTTCTGCCCTTGAGCATAGAAGATGCTGGTTTTGGCGCCCCCGGTGATGGAGTGAACCAACCCACTGGGCACAAATGGCAAAATAATCAATGGCAGGCTGTCGACCCAAGTGACCCAGGTGGAGACAACCCGAAGGCCATGGGCCCAGCCGGTATAGTGCACATGAGTCTGGCCTCATTAGCGAAATACACACAAGCCCATTTGCAGGGGGAGTCTGGCGAGTCTGATCTATTATCAGCTGAGTCTTTTATCACTCTGCATCAGGTTCAGCCTGGCACTAACTATGCGCTGGGCTGGTTCAACGACGGGGAATCTATATCCCATGATGGCAGCAATACTTTCTGGTACGCCAAAATAGGCTTGGACATTCAGCGAGGCATAGCCGCCATCGCTGTAACCAATGCCGGAAACGACGATGCCAACGTCGCCCTGGACGATGCCATAAAGGCCATGTTGAGCAGAAACTAACTCAATACGCGCCAGCAACTTGTTCTCAAGGCCAAGTTAGTAGACAGGCTTCTGGCGGTGGCTGTAGGCTTACCGAGTCATCTGGCTCGGCCGCCATTCGGACAAAAATTAACAAAACACCCATATTAATAATTGTTAACAAAATCATTCTCATGGCATCAAATCTTGATCATTGATGTCTTTGTAAATTTTGAAATATCCCTTAAATCATCGTCTTATTTAGGAGACTTTTTACAATGGTCTTGGCAGCGCAGCCCTTGAGAGACAATCAATATTCTTTAAAGTGCTCCTTTGCTGCTATTTTTGCGTAACATAGCCTAGTGACTGCAAAACGCAGGATGACAATTAGAAAATTTGAGATTAGTACATGACAGATTTAGAAAGTTTTCAGCATATTTATCAACGTGCCAGTGAGCGTAAAGGCGGCGCAGATGGTTTAGAAGCTTTGTTGTCGGTACCGAGAGAAGCAAAGGCTATCGAGCTAACTGGGGATGATCGATTTCTGGCCGAATTTACCATGAAAGTATTTCAATCGGGGTTTGTGTGGCGTGTCGTAAGGAACAAGTGGCCTAACTTTGAACGCTTGTTTTTTAATTTTGATATAGACAAAATCCTCATGATGCCAGATGAAATGTTCGAGCAACGGGCGCAGGATCCTGACATTATCCGTAACTTCAATAAAATCAAAACCATTCGTGAAAACGCTTTGATGATTGATGCGGTTCGTCGAGAGCATGATAGTTTTGGCAAGTTTGTCGCTGAATGGCCGAGTAATGACATTATTGGTTTATGGGCCTATCTGAAAAGATGTGGCGCGCGTTTAGGTGGTAACACGGGTCCCTATGCCTTGCGTGCTCTGGGAAAAGATACGTTTTTATTGAGTAACGATGTGGTCGGATATTTTACTCAACGCAACATCATTTCTGGTGGCGTTACGTCAAAACGCAGTCTCAATTCCATTCAACAGAGTTTCAACCAATTGCAGCAGCAAAGCGGGCGCTCCTATCAACAACTTAGTCAGATTATTGCTTTTAGTGTCGGTGATAATCATTTATAGCTGCTGCCTAACCTGACATCAGAATAAGCGAGGCCTGTAAATGCAACTATTTCTGCCCTTCTCTACGTTACTCACCATGAATTTAGAGCCACTAGACAGCATAGTTCGCACCTTGATAAGAGCAGAATATGGAAAGGAAATTAACTTTTTCGACATTTCTTATCCCAAGTTCAGGTTAATTGACAATCATGGCTGTTGAGTCTCAAGCAATTTGGGTAAACTATAGCCTGACAGAGTAAAGGATGGTTCATGAGCGTTAGCGAAAATACCGAAAGTAGCAATTCAAATGAAGAATTGAGTAAGCAAACTCACTTCGGTTTTAAACAAGTTGATAAGAGTCAAAAAGCTTCAATGGTGGCTGAGGTGTTCCAATCTGTTGCAGCTAAATATGACATTATGAATGACGTAATGTCCCTAGGTGTTCATCGACTTTGGAAACGTTTCACTATCGATTGTAGCGGTGCACGAGCTGGTCACAAGGTCTTGGATTTGGCCGGTGGCACGGGAGATTTAACGGCTAAGTTCTCACGTATTGTCGGCGAAAATGGCAAAGTTGTGTTGGCTGATATTAATGACGCCATGCTTAAAGTAGGTCGCGATAAATTACGTGATTTAGGGATAGTCGGTAATGTGGAGTATGTTCAGGCGAATGCCGAAGAACTGCCTTTTCCAGACAATACCTTCGATATTATCACTATCGCATTTGGCTTGCGTAACGTTACCGATAAAGACAAAGCGCTGGCGTCAATGTACCGCGTATTGAAGCCCGGTGGCCGTTTGTTAGTATTAGAATTTTCTAAGCCAAGCAATGAGATGCTTAGCAAAGCCTATGATTTGTATTCTTTTCATTTATTGCCGAAAATTGGCCAGTTGGTCGCTAATGACAGCGATAGCTATCAATATCTAGCGGAATCTATACGCATGCATCCTGAACAAGAAGTACTTAAAAGCATGATGGAGAGCGCTGGTTTCGAACAAACTACTTACCACAATTTAACTGCTGGCATTGTTGCCCTGCATCGAGGTTTTAAGTTTTAAATGCCATTCGCTCAACTCCTAACCTCTGGTATTGAATTAGGTATTAATCAACTGCTTAATTTAGATCCTGCTAGTCAGTCCAGACTGAAAAAACTGCAGGGGAAACAACTAAAAGTGAGTGTTAGAGAGCTGCCATGGCCTTTAATTTTCAGCTTTTCAGACCGTGTTGATGTGATGGCTGAGCACGTGGATGAGAATTCGCCCTCAAGTCAGCAACATCCCGCCGATTGTCATATTGAATTAGCACTAGAAACCCTGCCCGAATTAAAAGACAGCAGCAAGATCAGTCAACTCATACAACAAAATAAGCTCGTACTGGAAGGCGATATTAATGTTGCCCAGGCGTTTAGCGGCCTAATCAAAGATTTAGATATTGATTGGGAGGAACAGCTTTCCCAATACACCGGTGATGTGTTTGCCCATCAGACATTTGCCAATATGAAATCCGTTTTTTTATTCGCTCAGCAAAACATGCAGAAATTTTCTGACAGTTTAAGTCAAACATTAATGACAGAACCCGCAGTGGCAATTTCAGCTGACCATGTAACGGCTTTTTGCGAACAGGTGAATGACCTGCGCAGCGCTGCGCAAAGACTTGAAGCTCGACTGGCAATACTCGAAAACCAACATCAAGGCATCAAATAAACTGTGCGTACCCTACGTCTATATCAGATAAACAAAGTATTATTACAACACGGTTTAGATGAACTGATCCCAAAAAAATGGCTACCCTGGTACGCCAAGTTCGGTCGTTACGGTTTTTTCTGGTTACGTAACCAGCATCCGACAAAATCTCAAGGAGAGAGAATTCGACTGGCCTTACAAACACTTGGCCCGGTGTTTATCAAGTTTGGCCAAATGTTATCAACTCGCAAAGATTTACTACCAATCGATATCGCTAATGAACTGACGATCCTACAAGATCAGGTGGCACCATTTAATAGCGACGTTGCCGAGCAGATAATTCGCGATGCTTTGGGACTGGATAAACTAAGTGATTTATTTAGTGAATTTGATCCTCAGCCTCTCGCATCGGCGTCAATCGCTCAGGTGCACACAGCCAAGTTGAAGGGTCAGGACAAAGAAGTGGTGATTAAGGTCATTCGCCCTAACATCGTCAATACTATCCATGCAGATATTAAGTTGATGAAAACGGCCGCTTACGCCCTGCAAAAATTATTACCTGACGGCAAACGCCTGAGGCCTGTTGAAGTTGTAGAGGAATACGAAAGAACCATTATTGACGAACTAGATTTAATGCACGAAGCGGCCAATGGCATGCAATTCAGACGCAATTTTGAGAACTCAACAGCGCTTTATGTACCTGAAATATATAGTGATTATTGCCATAAAGATGTAATGGTAATGGAGCGTATTTATGGCACTCCCATTGCCGACATAGAAGTTCTGCGAGCGCGCAATACCAACATGAAAAAACTCGCTGAGCGGGGCGTTGAAGTCTTTTTTACCCAGGTTTTTCGCGATAGCTTTTTTCATGCTGATATGCACCCAGGCAATATTTTTGTCTCCCACGACAATCCACATGACCCTCAATACATCACCATAGATTTTGGCATCGTTGGTACTTTGAATAGTGAAGATAAACGTTATTTGGCAGAAAATTTTATAGCTTTTTTTAATCAAAATTATCGTAAAGTTGCCGAACTGCATGTGGATTCGGGATGGGTACCTTCAGATACCGATATAGACGACTTCGAAGCTTCAATACGCAAAGTGTGTGAGCCTATTTTTCAAAAGCCTCTAGAAGAAATTGAGTTTAGCAACGTACTGCTTCAGCTTTTTAATACCGCCCGGCGCTTCAACATGGTGATTCAACCGCAGTTGGTCTTGTTACAAAAAACCTTGTTGTACATCGAAGGGTTGGGCCGTCAACTCTATCCACAACTGGATTTATGGAAAACCGCCAAACCATTTTTAGAGAATTGGATGAAAGAGCAGATTGGTTTTAAAGCTATGTATAGTAAAATTTCCGCTAACTTACCTTTTTGGTCTGAAAAACTGCCAGAAATCCCTGACCTTATATACGACACATTGCGCCAGGTTAAAAAGCTGCCTGAATTACAACAAAAACAGTTTGAACAACAACTCGAGCAGCAACGTAACGCGCAAACATGTTTGCTGTTCACCTTGACAGGCTCAACATTTTTGCTAATAGCGGCTATTTTACCTATCTACATCTCGCACATTTGGCCACCGGCAGCGTGCTCAATTGTCGGACTCGTTAATTGGCTAATTGCCTGGCATCACCGGGCCAAGTAACTTAAGTACATACCCATACCACCTCAAACTGCGGGTTTCAGCAGGAACGAGTGGCATAGGTATAAATAATTAGTTATGTCCGAAGAAGCCCTCTAGCCTGAACGCTAATCCAAAAGACGCCGCAAATTTTTCATCGCGACGCCACAACACGAAAGGTTCGAACTCGTAAAACAACCATTTCCGCAAGGCTTTTTTACGCCATCTTACGCTAACTAAATATTCATCCAGGCGATAGTTGGGCTGACTCACTCCTTCAATATAGAAACCGTAAATAAGTGCACTTTTATCGTCCAACTGCTTTAGATTTTGCCAGCTATGTTGCCAGAACCAATCGTTACTGCGATCGCGATAGTAGAACTTATTGTTAAAACGGAACAGCGATTCGGGGTTCAGATTGTAGTCTATGAGCCAGGAGAAATTCGCCCCTAATCCGTCACTACTGTAGTAATAGGCGGATGTTTCCCAACGAATGTCTGATTTTTCTGACACATCAATCAGACCGCGGTAGCGACTTTTTACGAAGGCTTGTAAACGTCTACCAATACCTATGCGATGAGACAAGCCACTATTGGGTTTGGCTCGCCAGCGTAATGCGAGGCTAAAACGATCCTGAGCATCAAACACATCATCACCCGATGCAATGATCGAACTATCAGGTTCCTCGTCATCATAATCGGATAACACCAAGTCGACGCGATTTTTCAAATTCGGCAACTTGACTCTTACCTTCAACCGCGCCTCAAATTCGTTCAAGTCGCGACTGCGAGGTTCCCATCCCAACTTAATCCTAGCTTCGCCACGGGCTTTGCCGTCATGCTCAAACTCGTTAAGGACAAAAAAATCATCGAACCATAGGGCCGTATTAGTAGCTGAATCGGCGATACTCTGATGCATGATATCTAACCAGGGATAATCCAGATCTTCTTGATCGGCCCAGGTTGAAGGTATTGAAGCGACCATTATTATAAAAACAATAACTATCTTATACACAAAAATCCTATGTAAATAGAGCTTCTCAATGGCGTTTGCGTGAGTCAGTTTACAACATTTTAACGAGACTTGGGCATATCCTTGTCAAATCCAGTGACCTTTTAGATTAGCTACGTATAATGGTGTTAAAACTTATAGGAGTGTTTTATGTTTGGTATAAGCCCCATGCAATTAATAATCATCTTGGTCATTGTAGTTTTAGTCTTTGGGACTAAAAAACTACGTAATATGGGAGGCGATTTGGGTTCGGCAGTCAAAGGCTTTAAAAAAGCCATTGATGACAAAGATGCCGACTTTGAAGCACCAGAAAAAATGGAAGCCAAATCAGAAGAGCCTGATGATGAAAATTTGCAAAGCACAAAAACTGAACAACAAGAGAAGAAAGAGCAAGTATAATGTTTGATATCGGTTTTTTCGAACTTCTCATGATTGGGATTGTAGGCCTTTTAGTACTGGGGCCGGAACGTTTGCCCGGTGCTATGCGCTCGACTATGAATACAGTCCGAAGTGTAAAAAGAATGGCTAACGGATTTCGCGAGGAAGTGGAGCAGCAGTTCAAAGTACATGAATTGCATGAAAATTTGAAAAAAGCTGAACTGAAAAACCTGAAAAACCTGTCTCCTGAACTACAAAGTGCAGTAGATGAACTAAGTGCCGCAGCCAAATCCGTACAAAAACCCTATGAAAAGAAAGTAACTAAGGATGTCTGACCCTAATAGTCTGATAGCTCACTTAATCGAATTAAGAAGCCGCGTATTAAAAGCCGTATTGAGCGTATTTTTTATATTTTTATGCTTAGTTTATTTTGCCCAGGATCTATATCACTGGTTGGCGACGCCACTGTTAGACGCTCTGCCTGAAAATGGTCAAATGATCGCCACAGACGTAGCTTCTTCATTTTTTGCACCGTTTAAACTGACCATGGTTTTATCATTTTTTATTGCCATACCTATGGTCCTATATCAGGTTTGGGGTTTTGTTGCCCCAGGTATGTACAAAAATGAAAAACGTTTGGTAGCACCTCTACTGTTATCCAGTACGTTACTGTTTTATTCGGGTATGGCATTTGCGTATTATGTGGTGTTTCCTTTGGCCTTCGCTTTTTTCACCAGCGTTGCTCCAGAAGGAGTGGTCAATAATACTGATATCACCAGCTACCTCGACTTCGTGTTAAAGATTTTTTTTGCTTTTGGCTTAGCGTTCGAAATTCCAATTGCCATCGTGTTGATGTGTTGGACTGGCGTCACCACACCCGCGCAATTACGCGAAAAAAGACCTTATGTCATAGTGGGCATTTTTGTGGTGGGTATGTTACTCACCCCTCCTGACGTGATCTCTCAAACCCTACTGGCATTACCCATGTGGTTTCTATATGAAATCGGCATAATTGTTGGCAGTACCTACTCAAAAAATCCACAGCAAGATGAACCACAGGAAGGCCCATGAAAAATACCGTAATTCTGATTTCTTTGTTGTTAACGACATGGATGGCGCAAGCGCAGACAGTACCTGACTTAGTAGTAAAATGTAGTAAGGAGACGGACAGCCTGAAGCGTCTTGTTTGCTACGATAACGTGGCCGACAAAGTCAAAAAAATGCCAGCTGTCGTGGAAAATATAAGGACAAGTGAACCGATAAGAGATATCCCTCCTTCTCCCGTTTCCGTGTCTGTTGAAACACCAAAAATGGCCGTTGCTGATACTGTCCCAAGCGAAAGTGAAATTGAAGAAAGGTCTGAAAAAATTAGTCAGTTTGGTATGGAGCATAAAATTGTACGCAAAAGCTCTGAGGAAAAGATCTATGCCCATGTATCTTCGATAAAAAAGGATCATTACGGCAAATTATCACTCAAACTGGATAACGACCAGAGTTGGAAACAAACCGATTCAAGCACTTTAAGGTTGAAAGTGGGAGAGCAGCTATATATTGAACGTGGCGCATTAGGTTCGTTCTTCATGGGTAAAGAGGGTGTAAACCGTAGGATTCGTGTTAAGCGGACAAAATAACAATGGAATGGTTTGATATTGGCGTAAATCTTATGGATAAACGATTGTCTATAGAGCCATTACTAATGCGTGCTCAACTTGCCAACGTTAACCATTTACTAATCACCGGTAGTAACATACAAGAGAGTCAAAATGCCGCGCTGATGGCCAGAAAGTGGCCAAAACGTTTGTTTAGTACCGCCGGTATTCACCCCCACCATGCTAAAGACGCTGGCTCAGACTTTATTGATGAGTTACGCAAATTGGCAGCATTACCTGAAGTACTTGCTATCGGAGAGTGCGGATTAGATTTTAATCGAAATTTTTCTGAGCCACAGCAGCAACTTAAAATATTTGAAAGTCAGTTAATATTAGCCACTGAACTAAAATTGCCGGTATTTTTGCATGAGCGAGATGCATTTGAGCAACAAATCGCATTGCTAAGAAAACATCGTTCAGGTTTGTGCGGTGGGGTTGCACATTGTTTTACAGGCACTAAAGAACAAATGCATGCCTATTTGGACTTAGGGTTTTATATTGGCATTACAGGCTGGGTGTGCGATCCAAGGCGTGGGCATGAGTTACGTGATGCAGTGCAAGAACTGCCCTTGGAGCGTTTACTGCTAGAAACTGATGCGCCTTATCTTTGGCCAAAAACACTCCCTCGAAAAGCTAGCCAGGCTTCGGGGAATAACGAACCTTGCAACCTACCCCATATTGCCGAATACCTTGCGACTTTGTTGGAAATAGAAGAGGCAGAACTTCAAAAACATACGTTTCACAATAGCTGTCAATTATTCCAACTCAATGATAACGGCTTAGCCCATGAAAATTGAGAAAATCAGTGGCGTTAGTAATCAAAGTCGTTTGGTATTTCTGATCACTGTGGCCTGTATATTGGCTGTATATGTCATCATCAGCGCCGGAAGTATCAGCTCCCCGGATAAAAATATAGGCCTTGGTGTTAATTATTATGAAGACACCAGTCAAAATTTGAAACTCAACAACATTCAGAGTCTCCCGGCAGAATTGTGGCGGCGGGAAAAAAGTGAATTTTTATCCTTTGGCATGAGTGAAAATCCTTATTGGCTAAAATTCGTTCTGGAACCTTTGGATCAAAAACAAGCGTGGTTAATTGAACTGGATTACGCATTACTAGACACAATATCTGTTTGGTTTTTAAATGACCAGATGGTAATCAAAGAATATCACGTGGGGGACACACTACCCTTCGCACGACGGGCGTTAAAGCACGAAAAATTCTTACTTCCAATTCCTTCTAGTGAGCAAGCACTTACTGTTTTTTTAAAAGC
>JBLHNW010000056.1:0-12925 GCA_047622205.1 Paraglaciecola sp. | reverse complement strand
GATCCGGAATCAGCCCCATTGCCCGGGTCTCATCTTGTTTAGACCAGCACCATTTAATTAGCTGATTTATCTGTTTCTTAGAGCCTACAAGTTCTACCGGTACACTAATTTTTTCAGCGACTTCGATGCACACTTGTCGCACAGCGGCAAAAGTCTGCTTGTATTCATTCATCTGGGTAAGTCGCTCAATTTTACTGGGATAGTCGCAAGCAGCTTGGGTATTACTTTCAGCAACAATATCGAGCATTGCCTCACCATGAATTCTTATCTCTTGTGGACTCAGCCCTTCAATCTCATGCAATTCACCTTTATTTTTTGGTTGCCGCCTAGCTACTTCAACCAGGTTTTGTTCCCTTATCACAAAGTTAAGTGCCAAATCTTTTACCCTGGCAGTTTCAAGCCGCCAAGCAGCAAGTCGCTGCAACGTCAACAAACACTTACCTTGTAGCTGCCAATTATGTTTGAATCCTAAATACACCATATCCAAAGGAACATTTGTTTTCTTCTTGTTCGCCAGAGTGCTAATTTCGTCGAAAACCCAGAGTAATTTATCCTGTTCTACGGTCCGTTGCTTCAATTCTGGGTAGAGCTGAAACAGATACAATACGTCCTTAGCGGCGTAGTCACATTGTTCTACTCGCAACGGTCTGGCAAGCCAATTAGTGCGTGATTCACCTTTATCAACCTTGATATCGAGCATTACCTCAACTAATTTGGCATAACCTAAAGACGCGCCCATTCCCACGATACTGGCGGCAAATTGAGTATCAAAAATAGGCTCAGGCATAACTTTTAACGCATGCCAAAAGGTTTCCAGATCCTCGGAGCACGAATGCAATACCTTGACTACGTTAGGGTTCACTAATAGCTCTTTAAGAGATGTGAAATCGGTTATCGCTAAGGGATCCACCAGCACTAACTGATGACCATCATAGATTTGGATCAGTCCGATTTGCGGATACAATGTACGTGTTCTTACAAACTCGGTATCAACCGCAATCGCTGGAACATTGGATGCTTGCACACAAAATGTTTGTAAAGCCTCATTTGTGGTAATAAAAGTATATGACATGAAATTCCAAAGAATTAAAAAACCGGCTATCGCCGGCTTCTATTCGATTATTTTAGAATACCAGTCCGAATTAATAAGTGGATTGGTATAAAACTATTCGTTAGCTATTTATCGCGAAGCTCTCTGCGCAGTATCTTACCAACATTGCTTTTAGGAAGCTCGTCTCTCCACTCAATTTTTTTCGGAACTTTATATCCAGTCAAATTCTTACGACAGAAGTCGATCAACATTTTTTCAGTTAATGAATCATTTTTTCTGACCGCAAACAACTTAACCATTTCCCCAGTAGCTTCATGTGGTACGCCGATCGCGGCTACTTCAATAATATCTTCATGCATTGATGCAACTTCTTCAATTTCATTGGGAAAGACGTTAAACCCAGATACCAGAATCATATCTTTCTTGCGATCAACTATATAAAAATAGCCATCTTCATCGCAGCGGGCAATATCCCCTGTAGCAAGCCAGCCGTCGACGATCATCTCGTTCGTTGCCTCTGGTCGATTCAAATAGCCTTTCATCACTTGCGGTCCTTTAACCAACATTTCACCGGGATCTCCTAAAGCTACTTCATTGCCGTCATCGTCAACCAATTTTATGTCTGTTGAGGGCACTGGCATACCAATTGAACCCTTGTATTCTTTGATTTGTGGGGGATTTACCGTCACAGTTGGACAACATTCTGTTAAACCATACCCTTCCGCCAAAACCAGACCGGTTAATTCTTGCCATCTGTCAGCCACTGACTTTTGCACTGCTGTGCCGCCACCCAATGCTATTTTGAGTTTAGAGAAATCCAACTCATTGAATTGCGGAGTGTTTAGCAGACCATTAAATAAGGTGTTTACACCCGTTATGACAGTAAAGGGATATTTTGCCATCTCTGCAACAAAACCTGGCATATCTCTGGGGTTGGTGATCAATAAATTTGGACAACCATATTTAACGAAGGTTAGGCAATTACCTTGCAATGCAAAAATATGATAAAGCGGTAGTGCGGTGACGACCAGTTCATCCCCAGGTGTAATAACTGATTCAAGGATATTTGAGGTTTGTTCAAGATTAGCGACAATATTGCGATGGGTCAGCATGGCACCTTTAGATACACCGGTAGTACCCCCAGTATATTGCAGAAACGCCAAATCCTCGCCACTGAGCTCGGGGCGAGAATATTTCTGACTGCTACCTTTCTTAAGGGCAGCCATAAAAGACTCAGCCGTTGGAAGCGCGTACTCAGGTATCAACTTTTTAACATGTTTAACAACGAAATTAGTGACTATTTTTTTAAGCGGCTTCAGCATATCGCCGGCTTGGGTCAACAGTACTTTTTCAACGGGTGTATCTGCAATGACTTCACTTAAGGTACATGCAAAATTTTCGATAATCACAATAGCTTTTACATTCGCATCCTGTAATTGATGCTTCAACTCTCTAGGGGTGTATAGAGGATTGACATTAACCACCACCATTCCTGCTCGAAGTATGCCAAATAGCGCGACCGGATACTGAATGAGGTTCGGCATCATCAAAGCGACCGAATCGCCTTTTTTCAATCCTGAGTTTTGCAAATATGCAGCAAAATTTTTCGACAGCTCATCTAATTCAGCAAAAGTAATGCTTTTGCCCATATTGATGTAACTGATGTTATTTGCATACTTGGCAACGGATTGTTCAAGAATATCAACAAGTGATGAATATCGGTCTGGGTTAATTTCAGCTGGAATTTTAGGATCGTAATTTTTTAACCAAATTTTTTCCATATTGCCTCCCCGGCACAGTTATTTCGCTAATCTTGTTGAAACTCTCCGAGACTAGCTAACATTTTTATTATTGTTGAGTTGTTTTACGCTGTATATCCCATACTACCCAATGCATCTACAAAGATAAATCAACTAATATACAAGTAATTAACATTTAATCTATATTTCACTATTCAGTAAAAAAATGGGGGTGATATTTACTTTTGTAGAAATGTAACAATTTGCCGAGCAACCGGCTCAGGATTATCCATATGTAAATGATGCCCACCCTGACATTCGCGGCAAGTCAGATTCGCTGTCCAAGTTTTGCGCGCATTTAACACTTTCTTCATCATCTCATATCCTCTATCACCATTAATCACCAAAGTAGGACACGTAATAGCGCGCATGAATGCTTCGGCTTGTGTCTCCGTTACCCTTAATGAGGAAATAGAACGTAATCTGCGATCGGTTCGGAATCTAAAGTCGTCTCCAATCTGTTCAACATTTCTATTTACCAGTAATGTGGCAGAGTCAATATTGAGATCGCCCACCTTGACTCGGGCATCAATGGTTCTTTGCAAGGTTGTCGGGTGTTGGGCCTTACTTTTACTCATTTTCAGGCGGTTTTCAATTGAGTCCCTAAGTTGTGTTGGGCTTGATTCAGGTTCTTTGGCAATTGGACCAAAAGATTCAATAGATATGTAGTGGCTAACCCTTTCACTGAAACAACTAGAATAGATAGAGGCGATTATGCCCCCCATGGAATGACCGAGCAGAATAAAGTTCTGCCAACCTTGAGATTCCACTAAATCGTGCAAATCGTAAACATAATCCATGAGATGGTAGTGACAATCTGGACTACGGTGATCAGATAAACCATGCCCGGTAATATCAATTGCAATGATATAATAATCACTCAAATGTTCTGCTATTGGCACAAAACTGGCGGCGTTGTCCAACCAACCATGTAAGGCGAGAATTATCGGTTTTTGAGGATCCCCAAAGGCCAATCCACGCAGCGTAATATTACTTAATTTGAATTCTTTCTCTTGCATATAAATCCTAATAAATCGCCAACAACAGCCACAAAAAAACGGCAAACATATGCCGCTTATTACTCATAAATTGCCGTAAAAGGAATTAGATTGCCGCCTATTACTGTTCTTTTCTTGAAGGCGCACTTACTGGTTTTGGCAAGGTCGTTCCCCCTTTCGGAGCAAAATTATTAGTGCTTGAGCCATGAATAATAATCCGACGATGATAGGGGCGGGGATATCCACGATGCCAGTAATCATAAGGCCACATGTGAATACCGCTTATATCTACTCGCTGTATTTGCTGCCATAAATGATAACCACTTGATTGAATGGTAGGAAATACATATTTGTGTTCCCCGACAAGACCTTCTTCTAAACCAGAAAATTCGCCGGTAAAAGTTACCGAACGACCAACGTTATACACCATGGGATCCATAAACCCATTCACATAAACGCGAAACCGCCCAATACTCTCATCACGGGATACGGGGCGTCCATAGCTTTTTAGGGGATAATAAACCATTTCAATCACGGTCATCTCTGGCTTATTTTCAATCTTCGCGATCACTCCGCCCCATCTGGCAGTTTGACCAGATACCAGTTCTGACTTAGATGCTGCATCCTGATAACTAAGTAAATTAGTGTCCTCAGCAAGCTGAATTTGCTCTGGAATGTTTGAGCAGCCAGTAAGCCAAAGTATAACTAACAGCATGATTGCTCTATTCAACATAAAATCCCCTTAAGTAATTGATAGCCGTTAATCTAGCATAATAATGAGAGTTGTTAAGCGAACAGTTACAGAATTTACAAATTGTATGAATATTCTTAGACGTAGGTATCGACACCCATTAGCAGCTGTATCTCGCCTTTTTGCTGGTCTTTATCAATACTTTGGTAGCTGTTAATTGCAGTTTGACTGTGCAGCCCGACCGTTTCGAATGCAGCATGTTGGTTTTGAAACTTGTCGGCGCGCCTTAATGTTTCAGGGTTGCCCTGAAGTATCGCCACCGTTTCCGGTCCGTATTTTCCAGCAATCTTGCTCGCTTCAGTTGGCCGATCGGTACCATCCCGCTGAGTATCTCGCCGAGCCTGATTGGCTGAAAATGGGCTCTGCAGTGCCCCAAATGATGGATCAAGTTTCAAAAATAATATACCTAACGATTAAACAGACTCAGTGCAAACAGCAATTATCGTTCCTTATTTTTACAAGACGGCAATAAATTGCCCCTTCAGCGTTTTTTTTCGTCCTCGTCGATTATCGCCCTAGTTTCGGCCTGGCAGTTTTTTCCATGTGACTTTATCACGCAGATACACAGGCTTAATTTGCTCAATATCTTTGGCTTCACCATTCGCTATTGCGTGTTTAAGCAAGGGCAGCATATATAAAGCGTTGGGATATAAAATATCCGCTGTCACGTCTACCCTGCCAGCCGTGTTAAGTTCGGGATAGGCCTGCCAGCCAGTGCCAACTCCGCTAGCTTTATTCCCTGACAGAAGTAATTCTGCGGCCACCTCTGGGGCTAGTACTTGCTCTTTAGCGAAGAGCATCGCAACATTATTGTTTTTCACATAACGGGCGAAATAAACTTCTCCTATACGTGCATCAATAGCACAACTTACCTCTGCGGCATCTTTGTCGAGTATCGCCTGCTGCGCCATAGCCGCCAGGGTTGAAATACCTACTACCGGCAAAGCGCTTCCAAGAGCAAACCCCTGTATCATACCTGTGGCAATGCGCACGCCTGTGAAACTCCCGGGGCCTTGTCCAAAACCTAAACAGTCTAGATTGCTGAGTTTAATATTCGCTTCTTTGAGAACTTCATCAACCATAGGCAACAGACGTTGACTGTGTTGTTGAGGACAAATTTCAAAGCGACTAAACACCGTACCGTCTACTTCCAGGGCGACCGAGCATGCTTCAGTGGCTGTATCAATCACTAATAAATTCATGTGCTTGCTTCTTCCTTCAAGATTTTCTTAGGGGATGACTCTTGGCCTTCTTCGTTCTGTTTGTCACCTGCCTGAATGTGGATCTGTTGCAAAAATTCAAGAGCTTTGGGTAAATCACGAGTGCGATACATGTCTGGTAAGCTGCCTATAAAGGTTTTCCCGTAATCCTTAGTTACCAGACGATTATCGCAGATGACCAATATACCTTTGTCAGTTTCATCTCGAATCAAGCGCCCAGCTCCTTGTTTAAGTGCAATGGCTGCCTGAGGAATTTGTATTTGTGCAAACGGGTTTTCGCCTTTCTTACGGCAATCTTCAATCCGCGCCTGTAACAATGGGTCGTCAGGAGAAGCAAAAGGTAATTTATCAATTAATACACAGGTAAGATCATCCCCGCGCACATCTACTCCTTCCCAAAATGCACCGGTACCCAGCAAAACCGCATCTTTGTTCTTAATATATTCTTCCAATAAAGCGCGCTTAGTGGTGCTGCCCTGAACCAATAGAGTGTTATCTACTTTATCTTCGAGCAAAGCAGCAATTGCGCGCAATGTAGCGTGGCTAGTGAATAACAGAAAACATCGTCCGCGACTGGCATTTATTATTTTTACCGAGATATCGAGCAATGTCTCGCGCATTTCACGGGCGTTTGGCTCTGGCAGAAAACGCGGTACACACAACATCGCTTGTTTTTGATAATCAAACGGGCTATCAAGTGCCAGAGTGCGGGCATTGTCTAAGCCCATTTGTCGTTGAAAATGTTCGAAACCATTATCTACCATCAACGTCGCAGAGGTAAATATCCAGGTGCGTTTTGGTTCGGCAATAAAATCGGCAAATTTTAAGGCAATACTCAGAG
Source organism: Paraglaciecola sp. (assembly GCA_047622205.1). Taxonomy (GTDB): domain Bacteria; phylum Pseudomonadota; class Gammaproteobacteria; order Enterobacterales; family Alteromonadaceae; genus Paraglaciecola. The sequence continues at coordinate 6,265 of JBLHNW010000056.1, read as the reverse complement.
GGGTTAAATGCAATACAATGTGGCGCATTGTGGTTTCATACCAGAGGCTGACGCCTTGCTGATTCATATCGGTTAGCCGGGTCAATTTACCCCGTACTTCAGCAACCCGATCATAAATATTATCTAAATCTTTATCTCGACCAATGTGCAGTTTAATGACCTCATACAACACATTTATACTGTCTCTGAGTTTGCTTATTTGAGTTTGCACATCATCCCGGCCAAGCATTTGTCGCCAATTGCCCTTTTGGGAGTTTTCAGGAAATAAAAGGCGTAAATCTGCCGCAATCATTTTGCATTTTTCGGCGCTGCTATGTAGTTGTTTGGCGTCTTTTAAAGTGGTGCGATAAACTAACTCTATATCACGACTGATGTCTTGCAACTGCCTGCTTGATAATGCTTCTCCAAAATATTCGCTGGCAATATCTGGTATCTGATGAGCCTCATCAAATACCACCACATCGGCTTCTGGGATCAACTCTCCAAAACCAGTGTCTTTAAGCGCCATGTCGGCAAAAAATAAATGATGGTTGACCACTACCAAATCGGCGTCTAAGGCATTTCGACGGGCTTTAATCATATAGCAGTCATCATAATCAGGGCAGTCTTTACCCAGACAATTATCCGCGGTGGACGTAACAAAAGGTAACACTTTGGCATCTTCAGTCAGGGATTTCATATCCCCCATGTCACCGCTTTTAGTCGTAGACGCCCACTCCCTCACTTGCGTCAATTCGACCAAAGTATTACGGTCAACCAAAGTACTATTGCCGCCATGCTGTCTGAGACGATGCAAGCATAAATAATTCGCGCGCCCCTTGAGTAAGGCGATTTTACGGTTGCTCGACAATGCTTTTTTAACTAAGGGTAAATCCCGGTGAAATAGCTGTTCTTGAAGGTTTTTGGTTCCAGTAGAAATAATGGTTTTCTTTTCCGAAAGCAGCGCCGGAGCCAAGTAAGCGAAAGTTTTTCCGGTGCCTGTGCCCGCCTCCACAATCAAAGATGATTTTTGTTTGATTGCAGTCTCAATCGCTACAGCCATGTCAGTTTGCGCCTGACGTGGGGCAAAACCAGCAACGGCTTGAGATAAAATGCCGTCTTTAGAGAATAACTTGGAGGTCTTCGACATAGGGCGTAAAAGCTACATAGTGAGAAAGGAAAAAAGTGCCGAGATTATGCCAAAGTCTGAAACATTAATCAGGCTTTTATTGAATTAGCTGACATTAACTAGGATGTTTGTAGCAGGCACCGATTTGTTATGCTCACATTAACTATGACTGAGCAAAATTTTTAATATATTTGCATATGACCTGACTGGCATACTGTCTGGTAATAATAGCAAATAATTAATACTTGACCTTAGATGGAACTCTAAGGTTTATACTCTGGCTATGTTTCGTTATATGAGAGATAAAACCATGAAAATTAGCCAGCTATCGGAGTACAGTGGGATTAGTGCGCACACTTTGCGATATTACGAAAAGGCCGGTTTGTTTAAAGCATCTGGGCGAAGTGCTAACAATTACCGAATCTACAATCATGATGATTTACTTACTGCAAAATTTATCAAACGCTGCAAAGAAAGTGGCTTCAGTTTACAAGAAACCGCGAGTTTATTGAGTATCAAAGATGATAAAAGTCAGCATGTTTGCGCCGAAGCCAAGACAATTACCAGCGACAAAATTGAGAAAATCACTGAACAGATTAAGCAACTCCGTAGTATGCTTATGACTTTAAAACGGCTCGAACAGTATTGTTGTGGTGGAGACGAAAGCGCTGAATTTTGTTCAATTATTTCCACTCTTGAGCAGGGAGAATAATATGCTTTTTGTAGAAAATTTCGTAATACTCTTCACTGAATCTGCACCCTATTTGTTGCTGGGTATGTTTATTGCCGGTGCAATTAACCAACTGGTGCCAAAAGCGTGGATCGAGCGCACTCTCGGCCGCAAAAATTCAATATTTACTGCAGCGCTTATTGGTGCGCCCTTGCCCTTGTGTTCATGTTCCGTAATCCCTGTCGCCATGGGCATTAGACGCAGTGGGGCCAGCAAGGCCAGTACCGCAAGCTTTTTAGTGGCGACACCTGAAACCGGGGTCGATTCGATTGGCATTACCTATGCGTTAATGGGCCCGGTTATGGCCGTAGCCAGACCTATTGCCGCCATAAGCTCGGCCGTGATAACAGGAGCATGTATTGGCTTGTTCGGTAAAGATGCTAACACCCTCACCGATACACCAGTTTCTAACTCCTGTTGCCACGCGCAGCCAGTTAAAGTTTCTGGATGGAAACAAAATATTAAGCAAATATTTGTTTTTGGCTACGGGCAATTACTGCGCGACTTTATGCTTTGGTTACTGATTGGATTATTTTTTGCGGCACTGATACAAACATTGCTACCTGCCGGATTTTTCGCCCAATATGCTCACGGAGTATTGGCCATGCTTGTAATCGTGTTGATATCGATTCCAATGTACATTTGTGCCACAGCTTCAACACCCCTAGCAGTCGGGCTTTTGCTGTCTGGAATTAGCCCTGGTGCTGCTCTGGTGTTTATGTTGACCGGCCCCGCTACCAATATTGCCACACTCATGGTGATCAAGAACGAACTTGGCATCAGAGAGCTGATCATATATCTCATCTCAATTATTGTCAGTGCTGTTATTGCCGGATTAAGCCTAGATTACTTGATGGAAGCATTTAACTTACAATTGCAATTAAAACACGGGGCCCATTCGAATATGATTGGTAGCTTTTATCAACTTTGCGCCCTGGTATTGGCTACTTTGATGCTTTATCAACTGAGCAAGAAATACATGCCAGTGCTAAGTAAAGTGGATAAAAATCTGAGCTAACATGTTAGCTCTTAGCAGAGATTTATTCACGTAGAGGGCGTCCAACACATAAAAAGCCACTAGTACTCAAGCTAGCTATCAATAAATTGATTATCGATAAAGAGATGCCAAAAAAATAGAAAAACAGTTTCATTTTATAAAACAAAATTTCCCTAATTCTAGGTAAGCGTTAAGAGATATTTTTTTGGGTTTCAATTTGTGGAATAATTTCACCCAAAATCAAAATATAATTGCCTTTCACTGCTCAGCTTTGAAACAATAAATATTTTCTTACGCTATAACTTAGGCATATCAGTGGTCACCCCAGAAAAATATCTGTTTGACAATACGCCAGCTTTAAAATGGGGTTCTTTTCTGTACTTACTATTGTGCTCAAAATTTCTTCTGTTGACTTTACTATTACTACTTTCTGGTTCTGCGAAAAGCCAGGTGATTGTCCACACCGGTGAGGAGCGGAATGATTATTTTACCCGCTTACTTAAACATGTTGTGACCTATTCAGTCGACAAGAATTATCAGGTTAAGGCCTTTGGGGCTTCTATCCCAAAAGACCGAGATTTCGAAATGTTAGTTCATAACGATGGAATTGACGTGGTATTCGGAGGCTCTACAAAAATTCGCGAGCAAAAATACTTAGCCGTGCGCTTCCCTATTCTTGGGGGGCTATACGGCTGGCGTATTCCCCTAGTTCAAAAAGGACGAGAAGACTTATTTCAGAATGTCACCACCCTTGAACAATTCAAACAGCTAAAACCTGGGCAATTTCACAGGTGGAGTGATACACAAGTATTGCTCGCAAATAATATTGACGTCGTAACAGGCAGCGATTACGAGGGTTTATTCGGAATGTTGGCTCTTGCCCGCTTTGATTATTTTCCTCGCTCGGTGCTGGAAATTGATCGCGAATATACGGCCCATCAGGAACTGGACATTGCCATTGAGTCGAGTGTCATCATCCACTACCCAACAGCATTCTATTTTTATGTCAGTAAAGAAAACCAAACTCTGGCCAGAGATCTCGAAGATGGCCTTGAATCAGCCTTACAAGATGGCAGTTTAGCGAAGATCTTTAATCACTTTTTTGGCGACACAATAAACAAGGTTCGCGGTACCAAAAGGCGTATCATCGAATTGGATAACCCTCTACTGCCAAAGGAAACGCCTCTACAAAGAGCAGAATTGTGGATAAGTTTAGGCCAAAAGTAAGCCCAGATTTTGCTGAGTAAGTTTACCAAAAATATGTTGATACTGAATCAACTTGACCTCGAACTAATATACTCTGATAGTTTTTATTAACAGTCATTAATTAAACTGTAGTTTGTTTGAAAAACGAAAATGCTAACGGCGCAATATATACCCATACCAGCTAATTCGTGATTTTCGGACTAATTAAGACCAATAGAGTAAAATTAGCAGCTGTTAACTTTTTACGCTGATTTCGTGTCATGTAAACTGATAACCACCGACTTATAGGCTGGTGTATTACTTTTCAGCGCCACACTACTAAGAGGGATCAGATCATTGGTTTCAGGGTAGTAGGTCGCTGCGCATCCAAGCGGAATATCATACTCGACTAGAGTGAACCCTTTCACCTCGCGGATAGTTTGCTCTTCACTGAGCCAATGGCTATGGATATCCACAACTTGACCATCTTTTAAACCAAGGAAAAGTAAATCCTGCTTATTAATAAACACCACCCGGCGGCCCGCTTGAATGCCGCGATATCTATCATTGTCAGTGTACACTGTAGTATTAAACTGGTCATGACTGCGGATGGTCATCATCAGTAAACAATTTTCAGGCACATTAACCGGTTCAATGCCATGTACTACAAAATTGGCCTTACCTGTTGCCGTGTCAAACTGCCGTTGATCGCGCACAGGGTTGGGTAGGACGAACTCGCCTTCTTGCTCAATGCGTTGGTTAAAATTTTCAAAGCCGGGGATTACTCTGCCTATGTGCTCGCGTATGCCGCGATAATCGTTGATCAAATTTTGCCAATTAATATCACTTGCACGCAAGGTTTTTAGAGCTAATTCTCCTACTATCGCCACTTCACTTTTCAACAGGTTAGAAGCAGGTGGAATTTTCCCATGGGAGGTTTGCACCACACCCATCGAATTTTCAACTGTTATGGTTTGTATGCCCGTAACCTGCTGGTCAATTTCAGTGCGACCCAAAGCAGGTAAAATTATTGCTGATTTACCTGTAAAAAGATGAGAGCGATTGAGCTTGGTGGAAACTTGCACCGTTAGCGGACAATTTGCCAATGCGAGTTCGGTTGCCTGATGATCAGGCGTTGCCCTAAAAAAGTTTCCCCCAAGCGCAAACAATACTTTTATATCACCTGTAGCCATGGCATGAATGGCTTCAATCGTATCAACTCCGTGCTCTCGTGGCACAGCAAAGCTGAATTCCTGCTGCAATGCATCGAGGAACGCGGCACTGGGCTTCTCCCAAATCCCCATAGTACGATCACCTTGCACATTGCTATGTCCGCGCACCGGACACACACCCGCACCAGGTTTACCCAGATTACCCTGCAACATTAAAAAGTTGGTCATTAACTGAATATTCGCCACCGCATTCTTATGTTGAGTCATACCCATGGCCCAGCAGCAAATGGTCTTCTTAGATGCACAAGCGATATCAGCTGCTTGTTGAATTTCCCCTTTAGTAAGTCCGCTACCGTTCTCAATATCTTGCCATTGAGTGTCAGCTAAATCACCTTTAAATGCTTCAAAACCATGGCAATATTCAGTAATAAAAGCATGATCCAGTACATTTTTTCCGGAGGCTTCTCGCTCAAGTAATTCCTTGCACAAGCCTTTTAAAAATGGCACATCTCCATTTATTTTAAGCGCTAAATGCAAATCTCGAAGCGCCGTGCCGTTACCAACAACTCCCTCCAATTCCTGAGGATTTTTAAAACGTTTCAGACCCGTTTCGTCAAGAGGATTAACCGCGACTATTTTTGCTCCGCGGCGCTTGGCAGCTTGTAACGACGTGAGCATACGTGGATGGTTAGAGCCAGGATTCTGACCGAAAACAAAGATCGCCTCCGCATTCTCAAGATCCTCAAGACTCACTGTGGCCTTACCCACACCAATGGTTTCGTTTAAACCAACACCACTAGATTCATGACACATATTTGAGCAATCAGGCAAGTTGTTAGTACCAAACTGACGCACAAATAACTGATATAAAAACGCAGCTTCATTGCTCGTTCGGCCCGAGGTATAAAAAGCCGCCTGGTTCGGCGAATCCAGATTTTGCAACTGAGTGGCAATTATTTCAAAGGCCTTGGTCCAACTGATCGGTCGGTAATGCTGCCCGCCAGCGTCAAGTAACAAAGGTTCAACCAGACGTCCCTGATCATTTAGCCATCGGTCGGTTTGCTGCTTCAATT
>JBLHNW010000055.1:0-12925 GCA_047622205.1 Paraglaciecola sp. | reverse complement strand
CAGCGCGTATTGCCAACAGCAACTATTGTGCACCGTCTCGACATGGCCACATCCGGACTACTGGTAATGGCTATGAACAAGGCTGCCCACCGGCATATATCCAAACAATTTGAACTGCGTCAAACCAGTAAGTCATATGTTGCTGAAGTGTATGGCCAGATCGAGCAGGAAAGCGGTGAAATAGATCTGCCGCTTATTTGCGACTGGCCTAACAGACCTAAACAAATGGTCGATCATTCCCGGGGGAAATCTGCACAAACTCATTGGCAAGTGTTAAGCAGGCAAGAAACTAGTACACGCGTGGAATTGACTCCTATAACCGGACGTTCTCACCAATTAAGAGTGCACATGTTAAGTATCGGACACCCGATTCTTGGTGACCGATTATATGCCCATGAGCAGGCACTGAGCATGTCTTCACGCTTGCTCTTACATGCACAATCCTTGAGTTTCAAACATCCACAGCTTGGACATATCATGACGTTTAACTGCCCCGCGCTTTTTTAGAAAGTCCTTTTCAGAAAGCCCTTTTTTGGAGGATAAAAATTTGCAAGCTAACGCTTTGGCTTTGCGCCCTTATCTATTAAAATATTCAATATCTTAATACGGAATTAAAGAACATGGGCTGTTTATCCGATATAAGCTTAGGTTCCCCAATTACGCGAAGTGTTGTGAATAATCCCTTTCCATTTTTGCTGTGTTTGTTGTTATGTGCTTTTTGTGCGGACGGCGCAATTGATCAACAGGCTCAGGAAAAATCAGATCTTGAGCGAGCTCTATTTCCCGATAGTTATCAAACATTAACCGTGGGAGAGCAGCAAATATTACTGATCATAGGCGAAAATACCAATCCTATTGCTCGTGGAGTAGCGGTAATGATTGGTGAGTCTGGAAGATCAATGGTTAGCCATAACAGCCTCTCTCCACTCTCCCATCAACTCAATGATTTAGGGTGGGTGACTATGATAATGCCTGCGCCACAAATCGGTCTGTCAATCCCGTTAACAGAAAAAAACAAACCCTCTGACTCTGGCAAAAACGACACTACAGCGATATTGGCAAAATCAGTGACCACGTCCATTGATGAGGAGCAATTTTTAATCCATGAACAACAACTCATCCTGCAGATGCAGGCTATCGTGGACAGATCAAAAGATTACCCTGGTTTTTTTCTAGTGATTGCACAGGGCACAAGCGCCGCCTGGTTGGCAAAAATATATTCCGAGGAACAACTCGATGTACCGGATGCTTTTGTGGTAATAAGCCCTTATTGGCCATCAAGAGAGTACAACATCAAATTGGCTGACTACCTGGCAAACACCTCCATGCCAGTGCTCGACATTTACAATAATTGGGACAATGAATGGAGTTTACAGAGTTATCCTGCAAGAAAAATTGCCGCCAACAAAGTACTTAAATTACATTACCGTCAGCGAGAATTAATTGGTTTAGCAATAGAAAATCAGCAATCTGACTATCTTAGTAAAGAAATATACGGTTGGCTTAGTTATATGGGTTGGTAAATATAATCCTCTGAAACTCGCTATTTTTCTACAATTAAATACCATCCATTTCAGGCACATGCAGATCTTCTAAACGCATTTTTAGAATTTTTTTTAATCAAGACTATACTTGTACCCATGCTACCTCAAAATGACGGGTTCAGAGCGTCCCGGATGGTTTTGAGCTTGTATGGGTATATAAGTTTATTCAACAGCAACTTAATGGGTTACAACAGTGCTTACGATACCAAAATTTATTAGTGGCAAATCCATTCAGCTGGCGTTTTTTATCCGCGCCTTCTTAGATAAACGTATCCCCTATAGCGAACTCGATTTATATTTTTGGGACACCATGGAAGAATGGTCACAGGTCAAAAATGGCGAACAGATTCCCTGCGGGCATAGAGAAATAGTATTTTGGCACTTACTACATCAAGTGCACTATTGGCCAGCCCAGACACTTCTCAATGACGAATATTTGCGGGATGAACTGAATACCTGTTTGAATTATTTGGAATGTGAAGAAGATTATCCCCTGCCGCTTGATTGTATCGGTATTCGTCCCTAAGATTTTACTAGGATGGATTTTTATCCTCAGGTTTTTCCTTTTCACGCCACGGCGCAATCTTTATCAACATCGCCATACCCGGCAGTGCACACACAAAGCAGATAACAAAAAACTGAGTATAGCCCACGGCCTCAATGATAAATCCGGTTGCCGCGCTCACAAAGGTACGGGGCACAGCTGCGATACTGGAAAAAAGAGCAAACTGTGTTGCGGTAAAGTGTCGATTAGTCGATTTCGCCATGAAAGAGATAAGTGCCACAGAGCCCAGACCAACACCTAAATATTCAAAGCCGCTAGCAAGAGCAAGTACAAAATGGTTATAACCAACCATGGATAACAACACGTAGCCCAAAATCGAAACCAACTGGAATCCACCAAATATCCACAGACTGCGATTGATACCCAGTTTGATCATGACAATGCCACCTAAGATAGTGCCTACCGTTGCACCAATAGTCTTAGAAATTTTTGCGATCGAACCGATCTCTATGGTAGAAAAACCCATATCTAAGAAAAACGGCGTTTCTAATGCCGTTGCCATGCTGTCTCCTAACTTATAGAGCATTATGAACAGCAAAACCAATACAGCCTGTTTCCTGCCATTGCGATTGAAAAACTCCCGAAAGGGGTCAATTACCGCAGCACGCAAGGTTGTTGGTATCTCTCCTTCTCTTGAGGTTTCCTGAATAAGCAGAGTGGTTACCAAACCCACCATCATGAAAATAGCTATGCTCAGATGGGCTACTGACCACGGGAAAAAGCCGGCCAGTATCATCGCCAGGGAGCCTGGTACAAAAGACGAAAGGCGGTAAGCCTGGGCGTAAAAACCGTTACCCGCTCCTAATTCATCGTCGGGTAATAATTCGCGGCGATATGCATCAATAACAATATCCTGACTGGCACTGAAAAATGAAATTGCGGATACAATAATAATAACCTGCTTGAGCTCAGTTGCAGGGTCAAACAGAGATAACATTGCCATCAGCACAATTAAACCCAACTGGGTTAGAAACATCCATCCCCTGCGACGACCTAAGATGGGTAAAACAAAGCGATCCATTACTGGTGCCCAGAGAAATTTCCATGTGTAGGGAAACAGCACTAAATTGATCAAGCCTATGGTGGATAAATCAATATCGGCAGAACGCAGCCAGGCGGGAACAAATTGAATCAAAAGGTAGAGAGGTAGGCCCGAAGAAAAACCCGTACTTATACAGATTAGCATTCGCTTATTAAGGAGTGCCTGGCGCAGTGTTTTCTTTTGCATGTAAGCGAAACTTATAAATTATTATGTGAGAAGTATAAAACCAAAATGATTGTTACAGCCCTAAGCCACTATCACTTTATTTCGGCCTGACTCTTTCGCTTTATATAAAGCTTTATCGGCACAATCCAACCACGCTGTTGAATCCTTATAATCAGCCCTAAACCCGGCCATACCTAGGCTCACGGTATAATTTATTTGCAGTCCTTCGTATTCTACGGTGGCATTTTCTACTAATCTTCTAATTCTTTCTGCTACGAAATGGACGTTTTTCTCTGGAGTTTCAGTCAATAAAATGACAAATTCTTCGCCACCATAACGCGCACTCAAATCCGTTTCTCTGGTCGCCTTTTTAATGATATCTGCTAATGAGCGAATAACTTCATCTCCCGCTGGATGTCCATAGGTATCATTCACTTTCTTAAAATGATCGATATCCAGCATGATCAAGGAGGAAGGATTGTCACTTCGCTTGCCTCTTTTGTATTCTAGAGTAAATTGCTCTTCCCAAAAACGTCGATTGTAAAGCCCAGTTAGCCCATCAATACGACTGACCTGTTCCAACTTTTTATTGAGTGTGTTCATACCATTTCGGCTAATGGCCTCGTCAGTCACGTCGTAAATAACAACACATATCTGATCGACCCTGCCGGTAAGGGAAGCTAGTGGAAATACGGTGACATTTTGATACATGAAATCTGAGTTAGATGTAATCGGACGATTGCTGCTAAAGCGAAATAGATATGGCCGCTGTTCCCAAATAACAAATACCGGACTGCGCAGAGTAAAAGCTGGGTCAGACTTTATTTTGAACCATTCTTCGTCAATTTCCGGAAAAAATTCAAATATCGGTTTATCCTTAATCTGACTCGGCACAATGCTGCTGTTATTTTCCATAAACTGATTCCACACCTGCACATTGTAGTCTCTATCCAGCACTACTATTCCCACTTCAATAGATCCCAGTAGGTCATGTTTCCAGTGCAGGTCAGCAAGATCATAATCATTTCGCATCATATTTACCTCATATTGCTGAATTAACTAACTTAGTATATACCCGTTCAATGGCCTTGCCGGGGAACAACAACAACAGATCGAAATTAATGTCCTGACTTTTAATTGAATATGCTATTTCAATTGCCAAAATCTCTTCATTACGAGATTCACTTCTGTGTAAAATTTCATCTAAATCACAATGTCTACCGAGAATGATCGGATGATTGTGACTAAAATTTACATGCAGTTGTTCGGAAAGCGCGTTTAGACAGGCGCCAATCAAGATGTTGGAGATATCCATTAACGCTTCAAGCTCTAGGGTTTCAGTATTGGTTTGCTGATTATATTTGAGCAGTTTACTCATATTAATGAAGTTGGAATCATTAAATATCACCAAGGCTTCACCATTAATTCCTGCGCTAATAAACCCTTTTGAAACTGCAGAAACTCGATCGTTATGTTTAATTTCGGTGATCGCCATATGCAATTCATTATGAGTAATCAAGTTAACATTAGGGATAGGTAAATCGATGAATTCCCCCAGTAACTGAGCAAGGCGCTCACCTGCCTGGCCCATCGCAATATTTGCCATCTCCCGATAAGCATCAAGTTGATTAAATTCACTATCTATTACCGGTTGTGCGACACTTTCCACACGTTTGGTGGTCGATTTATCTCCAGAATAGAGGCCGAATTGTTGCAGGATTTCGCTTAATTTTTCGCTATCTATTGGCTTACGAATAAAATCCACGGCACCCAAAGAGAGCATTCTTTTGCGCGCCTCCGGTTGCACATCTCCAGAGACTACAATTACCATAGTTGGCAAATCTTCGTCTTTGATTGCCTGCATGGTTTGGTAACCATCCATTACCGGCATATTTAGGTCGAGAAACATCACATCAGCTTTACCCGCATGGATCATTTCCAACGCTTCCTTGCCGTGCTCAGCAAAACTAATTTCTACATCCCAACCATCTGGAATAGATCTTTCCATTGCCCTGCGAGCGAATCCCGAATCATCACAAATAAGTACTGGAGTTGTCATATGTCGTCATTACCTTATCTAGATTGCAACCTGAGCCTTGATGTGCGGATATGCTTGATAATTTTGTAATTCAAAATCGTCGATTGTGAATTCAAAGATATTCTTAATACTAGGATTGATTATCATATTCGGCAAGGCAAGGGGTTCACGTGTCAATTGCTCATTGGCCTGTTCGAGATGATTGACGTACAAATGAGCGTCACCAAAAGTATGAATAAAATCACCTACTTGCAAATCGCACACTTGCGCTACCATCATGGTAAGTAACGCATAGCTAGCAATATTAAAAGGAACACCCAAGAAGATATCACCACTACGCTGGTAGAGCTGGCAGGATAATTTTCCATCTAATACATAAAACTGAAACATAGTGTGGCACGGCGGTAACGCCTGTCGCCCTTTTGCCGCGTTGTCTTTTGGCGAAAACTGTGTGTCTGGGAGCACTGTAGGATTCCAGGCGCTGACCAACAAACGTCTTGAATCCGGATTATGTTTAATCTGCTCTATCAGCTCACTTATTTGGTCAACTGCCACGCCGTCTGAGCCTTCCCAACTGCGCCATTGTTTACCATAAATTGGCCCTAACTCACCTTCTTCGGTGGCCCATTGGTCCCAAATTTTTACGTTATTTTCTCGTAAATAAGCAATATTGGTTTCACCTTTGAGAAACCACAGTAGCTCATGAATTATTGCACGTAAAGGGCATTTCTTTGTGGTGATAAGAGGAAAGCCCTGATTTAGGTCAAAACGCATTTGATATCCAAATACGCTTAGAGTCCCTGTACCTGTGCGATCTTCTTTTTTTGTCCCGGTGTCTAATACATGACGCATTAGTTGTAAATATTGCTGCATAATTACCTATCTACCAATCTATTTTCTAACACTTAAACAACTTCAAGCTTTAGATTTACCCGAACGTTTAGCTTTAAGCGTTTTTGTCGGAACTTTCTCTACACCTTTTTTATAGGCAAATATTATCAAGCCGATACCACCGATAATCATTGGCAAAGACAATATCTGACCTTGTGAAATAATCCCACTATACAAGCCAATATGCTCGTCAGGCTGACGGAAATATTCAACTATAAAGCGAAAACTACCGTAACCCGCCAAAAATAGGCCGCTCACCGCCCCTATTGGTCTGGGTTTGCTGGAATACAACCACAGCATCAAAAACAAAACTACCCCTTCAAGTGCGAATTCATACAATTGAGAGGGGTGCCTGGCAATGCTGCCTGCACCCGGAAATATAATACCCCAAGACACGTCAGTTGTACGTCCCCAAAGCTCTGCATTGATGAAATTACCAATCCGTCCGGCGCCAAGTCCAATCGGTACTAATGGCGCTATAAAGTCCCCAACGGATAGAATACCGCTATTTGATTTGCGGGCAAACCACCATAAAGCAGTTATTACTCCAATAAGGCCTCCATGGAAAGACATACCACCTGTCCATATTTTGAAAAGATATAATGGTTCCGCTAAAAACAACTCGAACTGGTAAAAGAACACATAACCGATACGACCGCCCAAAATAACCCCGAGGAAGCCCCAAAATAGTAGGTCACTGAGTTGCTCTTTGTTCCAATTAGTGCGTGATAACCGTATGCCAGCTAACCAAAAAGCAGCGGCAAAACCAATTAAATACATAAGACCGTACCAACGCAGATCAAGCGGGCCTATGCTAACAATAATCGGATCAATGTAAGGGAGTGTAAAATGGTTTTCGGTCATATTTAAAATATCATCCTAATATCATTCGCAGACTTACCAGAACTAAAAAGCCAGCAAATATTTTCTTTAATAATTGAGTATTCAATCTGGCGCCCATTTTAGCTCCTAGACCGGCGGTAAATACAGAAGTAATCACAATACCTAAGCTTGCTGGTAAATAAATATACCCAAACGCGCCCACGGGTAACATCGTGTTACTCCATCCAGCATGTATAAAACTGGCGGAACCAAATAAAGCGATCATCAAGCCACAAAATGAAGCACAACCAATTGCCTGTTTGATGTTTACTTTAAACCATACTAGGGCGGGAACAATTATTGAGCCGCCGCCGATTCCCATAACAGCAGACATACTGCCCGTCACAAGTCCAACAACAACCAATATGCTTTTGGACATTCTGTGAACAGATTCCCGGCGACCACCAATGACCATTTGAACGGCGATAATGATTACCAGATATGCAAATACATTCTTTAATGCTTCACCCGACATTAAGCTGGCGAGTTGCGCGCCCAAAATTGCACCTGCAGCTATTCCCAGGCCACTCCAAATCAGCACAAAGCGGTTCAAATTATTGAGTTTGTAATGCGCCCAAGACGCCGAAAGCCCGGTTAGAATAATAGTTGAAAGTGATGTCGCAATCGCCATTGGCATTGCCAGAGACAAGTCTAATTGAAGACTATTTACAAAAAGATAAACCAGTGCTGGCACCATTATTAAACCACCACCAATACCTAACAGGCCAGCTAAAACTCCGACCACAGAACCCATTACGATACAAATCAAAAAAATGAAAATAATAGGATCCACTCGCTAACCTTTTTTGGAGTGCTTAGAAATGCTCAAATGCCCGCCCGCACTAATCCGCCAAGCCCGACTGATTCAAGATACACATTTACTTCCTGACGAACATCTTGGGGATCATGTAGCTTAAGCACCTTAGTCAGAATTGCCTGTGTTTGTTGCAAACTAACACTGCGTATTACCCACTTTACCTTGCGCAAATTATGATTATTCATACTCAGTTTGCGATACCCCATTGCCATCAATAAAATTACACCACCCGGCTCTCCTGCCAATTCACCACACACTGTAACGGGTATATCTAACTCATTTGCCTGCTGTACTATGCTATACAAGGCGCTCAAGACTGCCGGATGGTAGCTATCATAAAGATCGGCAACCCGCGGATTATTGCGATCAACAGCCAGAATGTATTGCGTTAAATCGTTGCTTCCGACTGAAAAAAAATCGACTATCTTGGCTAACTGCGGCAATTGATAAATAACCGCTGGCACCTCCAGCATTACCCCGATCTTTGGCTCAAAGAGGATTTCATCTTGTTCAACAGCCTCTTCTGCCACTTCATGAAAAGCCTGACGAATCAATCTTTTAGCTTCATACACTTCGTTGACAGAGGTGATCATAGGTAACATAATTTGCAGATTATCCAAGCCCACACTGGCACGTAACATAGCCCTAATTTGAACCAGAAAAATTTCAGGATGATCGAGAGTCAAGCGAATACCCCGCCAACCTAAAAACGGATTTTCTTCTACAACTGGGAAATAAGGCAGGGGTTTATCCCCACCGACGTCCAAAGTACGCATGGTAAAAGGTTTATTCGGCTCAGCCGCCAACAATGGGCTATACAGCAAGATTTGTTCGTGTTCAGTGGGGAAACGTTGACGCATCATAAATGGAATTTCGGTGCGAAAAAGTCCTACGCCGTCTGAGTATGGACTAAAGTTATTTTCTGTTTCAACTGATAATCCGGCGTTGACAAACACGCTAATAGCGCAGTGATCTTTAGTCACTGCCGGTAAGTTATCTTGTGATTTGATGCGTTCAGAAAGCTCTTTTTCCTCCTGTATTAACAACATAAATTCGCGACGAATAATCACGTTGGGAGACACAAACACGTCCCCCGTATAGCCGTCTAACAGTATCTCTTTGCCATCTAACAGTACCAGGGGCACATCAGTTAATCCCATCACTGCAGGCACGCCCATTGCTCTGGCTAAAATAGCTGCGTGGGAATTAGTAGAACCGCGCATAGAAATAATGCCGCATAGCTTATCTTTAGGGAATTCCGCAAGCATAGTGGCTGTGACTTCTGCGGCAATCAAGATGCTATTTTCAGTCGCTTGTCGTTGCCCGTCAATTGCTGCGTCGAGCCCTAAAATATTGGCTAAGACTCGATTGCCCATATCTTCGACATCGACCGCACGTTCGCGCATGTACGAATCACTCATACTTTGGAACTGATTGATATATTGTTCCACAACCATTTTTAGGGCCGTTGGTGCATCCCAACCCGCAGCGATTTTTTGCTCAACTTCGCGACCGAGGCTGTTGGCATCAAGTAAATGATGATAGAGCTGAAAAATTTCCTGTACGTCTGCTGGCACTTCACCCTGAATACGCTGTGATAGTAGTGCCACATCTTCCCGGGTTTGCTTTACTGCTGCGCGATAATTCTCTACTTGCTGAGTTGCTTGCTTACTGCGTTTAGGTAACTGGTTACGCAAGCTAATGGTCATATCAACCAAGTAACCTTTACCACAAGCTAATCCCGATGATCCTGGCACGCCTGACAAAGATTTTTGCCATACCTGGCTTGAATCACCTTCATTAAAATTAAGTAATCCCCGCGCCTCAGCATTTACAATTTCCGCTGCAAGTTGCATGGCTAAGGTCACCAGGAATGCTTCTTCATCCTCACTAAAGCGCCGGTTTTGTTTTTGTTGCAGAGCAAGGACACCTAATACTTTGCGTTGATGGATAATCGGCACACCAAGGAATGCATGATATTGTTCTTCATGGACTTCGGGAAAATGTTTGAAACTTGGGTGGGATGGGGCATCACGAATATTGAGTGGCTCTTCTCGCTGACCGATTAAACCTATCAGGCCCTCAGAGAAACCTATTGAAACTTGTCCAACTGCGCTTTTGGCCAATCCTTCTGTCGCCATCAACATAAAATGTTGCTGTGTATAATCGGCGAGATAGATACTGCAAGAGTCTACTCGCATAGACTCTATTAGTCGGTGGGCCAAACAGCTCAAAGCATCATTCAGATCAGGGATCTGGGTGACCTCTTGAACAATGCGTTTGAGGGTAGTTAACATTTCAGCCCCTAGTTTTTCCGACGACGTTTATTTTTTTGAACCTGCCCGTAAGCCACGCGTGCTTCTGCCGGCATCGCAGTAGGGGCAAATTCTTTCATAACTCGACGATAGACATCTCGTTTAAAAGACACCACATTGCGCACAGGATACCAAAAACTAACCCAACGCCAATTGTCAAATTCAGGATGACCTGAATGCAACAGGTCAACGTCTTCCTCTTTACAGGTAAGTTGAAGTAAAAACCATTTTTGTTTTTGGCCTATACAGACCGGGCTGCTTCCTTGTCTTATCAATCGTTTTGGTAATTTGTATCGTAGCCAATTTTTGGTTACCGCCAGAATTTTTACGTGTTCTGGATTTAACCCGACTTCTTCATGCAACTCTCGATACATCGTTTGTTCAGCAGTTTCACCTTCATCGATTCCGCCTTGCGGAAACTGCCATGAATGTTGGCCGTAACGTTTTGCCCAGAATACTTGTCCTAATTCGTTGCAAATCACTATACCAACATTGGCGCGGAATCCTTCGGTATCAATCACTCAGACTCCCGAGAACTCAGTTCTTTTAATGTCTAACATTCTTCCATAAACTACCGGTTATTCAAAGGATTAAAAAAACCAAAAATAGGGTGTACCAAAACATGACTAATATTACAAAGTTAAGCTTTTGGGTTTTGGCTGTCAGTTATCTAGTCGCTCAGGCATATGGTTCTATGCCATACAGCTTTGTACATAAGGCTTTGCCAATTTTCATATTGCTTTTTGTCGCTCTAATTAAATTAACTGGACCAAGCAGAATATTGCTAAGTACTGCGCTTTTTTTATCTGCAACTGGTGACATTTTACTTGCCTTGGATCTGCAACAAGGCTTTATTTTTGGTTTGCTAGCCTTCGCATTTGCTCATTTATTTTATACTGCATGTTTTTATCGCTGGCAGAATTGGCAAAAGCACTACCTCTGGCTGTTTGCTGCACTAGCTATACACCTAACACTCATGTTGTATTTTATCTTACCTGTCAGTGGTCAATTACTAATACCTGTTGTAATTTATATGGGAGTAATAGCAGCAATGACATGTTCTGCAATTATGGTTAAAACTGCGATTCGATATATCTTGTTTGGAGCCGTTTTGTTTGTCACATCAGACAGTTTACTTGCAATTAATAAGTTTTTATTTGCTCTACCTTATGAGAATATTCTGATAATGAGTAGCTACTATGCTGCCCAATACTTTCTTATCCTTGGCTGTATTGATAAGGCTAGCAGTGATGCAAGTACCTAAACTCCCACCAAATTCTATCGCACAATTGCAACAGCGAGCCGGGCAGTTGGCAGGTTTAACACTCGGTGAATTGGCCGCAAGTGCGAATATACGCGTGCCACCTAACTTCAAACGAGAAAAGGGATGGACCGGTCAGTTACTTGAGCTGTGTTTGGGCGCTGAAGCCGGTTCTAAAGCTGAACAGGACTTTCCTCAACTTGGTGTTGAATTGAAAACTATCCCTATAGATAGCAATGGCAAACCGCTGGAAACCACCTATGTGTGTTACGCACCTCTGACCAATATTGCCGGTGTTGAATGGCAACAATCAAATGTTAAGAATAAACTGTGCAAGGTGTTATGGGTACCTATTGACGGAAGGCGAGAGATTCCGCCAGCCGAACGATTGGTAGCAACACCCTTCTTATGGTCACCCTCCATTGAGCAGGAAGAGCAACTACGCAGAGATTGGGAAGAACTTATGGATATGATATCTCTTGGTCAGGTAGAAACCATTACCGCTCGACAGGGACAGTATATGCAACTTCGTCCCAAAGCTGCAAATGGCAAAGCATTGACCGATGCTATTGGCAAAAATGGCCAACCCATTCTGACGCGTCCAAGAGGATTTTATTTGCGGAAAGAGTTTACCGCGCAGATATTACAGACGTTTTTTGTCGATTAGGATCTATGCAGCTCAAACTCGCGAAAACAGATAACGAGCCTTTAAAACAAGCAACACAAAAATGGCTACAACTCTTTAGCCAGAAAACGTAAATAACGCTCAGCAGTCCTGTTTGGCTCTTCTACCATCGGCATGTGACCAAGATCTGACCAAATCTCCATTTCTAAATTGGGGATGACTTTCCAGTTTGCACTGCCACTGACGTGAATAATTTCGTCTTGCTCTCCCCAAATAAGCAGAGCCGATTGGAAGAGCTGTGGCAAGCGTTCTACCAAAAGCGGGCTAGCGTTAAAATCATCATATATTTGCTGCAATTGTTGCCGCTTAGCGATGTAATCTTCAGCAAGTGCGTCTAATACGATCCCAGGAACATAGGGTGGTTTGGCCATTGTCATGGCATAAAACTCGGCAAATTCATTTTTGTTGTTGATGTAAAAAGGGTTTCGCCCCTCTATTAACATCTTATCCATCTTACTTGGTTGTGCGGACTTGGTTCCTGCTGGGTCAATCAACGCGGCGCTCAACACGCGTGTTGGATATTGAATAGCCAAATAAGCGGCGATAAATCCTCCCATTGAATTACCTACAACATGAACTTGTCGCACATCCAGTTTATCCAGCAACTGAATAAGGCGAAAGGCTTGCGCTTCAATGCTGTAACTCAAATTTGGATCAAATGGGGTCTCCCCATGGCCAGCCAAATCCGGAATGACAAGTTGATAATCATTGGCCAGGTAT
>JBLHNW010000054.1:0-13093 GCA_047622205.1 Paraglaciecola sp. | reverse complement strand
GTGACCACTATTATTTTAACTTTTCGTTTTGTGGCATTACGCAAGATATCGTCCATCTGATGGCGTTCAGAATAGGAAATAAATAAACCTCGGGAACTACGATATATATCCGAAAACTGTTCACAGGCATCCCCTACTGTAGGGGTGTATATTATCGGCATCATCTCATCAATATGAGCTTGGATGAGCCGATAAAACAAGGTTTCGTTAGTGTCTTGAATGGCCCGTAGATAAATGTGTTTGTTTATAGGGGCTAAAAAACTGGAGTATTGCATGTAAGCCCGCTCGACTTGCTCTTCAATGGTTTCGTAACGCGGCGGAATAAGCCCAGTAAGATTAAATGCATCACGCTCCTTGGCACTAAAAGCACTGCCTTTGTTCAGCAGTGGAGTTTCCAACAGAGACGGGCCAGCATGGGGAATATACAAAGCATTTTTTGCACTAGTATCGGTCATTTATTTATGTCCTGTATTAAATCATGGTAAAGCTAAATGTGATAAAAAAACGTCTGCAAGGAGCAATGATTGAATTTTCACATTAACCTGCCTGGTTTATTCATCTTGCTAACACCTTAAGACCCTAAGACCCTATGAACTTCATTAAATAGTCAATTTTTAAAATCTTTTCCCACATTAGAAAATATCTTCTTCTTGGGCCGCTTCAGGATCGCTTATCTCATAGGGATCAACAAATTCACTATCTGTGACAAAAACGCCTGGCTCCGTTCCTTTTATAAAATATTCAAACATTGAAGTGTGATCAGTCCTTTGACTCAATTTACCCGAGCCACGATCAATCCTTAATTTTACAATATTAGTGGGTATTGGCTGATGTTTTTCTTCAACATTATGCAGGGCCTTTTGCATAAATCGTATCCATGCCGGTTGGGCGGCTTTAGCTCCGTCCTCGCCCCCGGACATTGCATTGCCAATTAAATTAGCACTTTGTGGGTTTTTATTGATCAGATTTTGATTAGGGCTTGTTCTGCCCAATTTACGGCTCATATCATCAAAACCTACCCAGCTTGTCGCCACTAAATCTGCAGTAAAACCGCTAAACCAAGTATCTCGGGAGTCGTTGGTGGTGCCTGTTTTTCCGCCTATATCATTCCGTTTTAACAAGGTAGATGCGCGCCACCCTGTTCCCTGCCAGTAGGTTTTTTTGTTCCAGTTTCCATTCCCTCGAACGGCTGTACGCATCATATCTGCAACCAAAAAAGCGTTTTCCTGACTAATTACCCGAGGAGCTTCGGGAATACGTTTTTGTTCTTCTTGTAGTGGTTCCCCAAGATTAAACTCAGCGGCTAACATCGCCTCTACATCCATTTCAACATCATCATTCTGCTCTCTAGCACTATCCGGATGAATGCAAGGATCACAGGCGTTTACTGGGTTGGATTGCCATAAAACTTTGCCATAATCATCTTCAATTCTGTCAATAAAGTGTGGCCGTATTAAAAACCCACCATTAGCTATGACGGCCATCGCCGTAGCAACCTCCAACGGGGTATGTGAGCCGGAACCAAGGGATAAGGTTTGATCTTTGGGGATCTCGTCCAAATCAAAACCAAATCGAGTTAAGTATTGCACCACCTTTTCTAGTCCTGCCGCACGCAACAGTCTAATTGATACCACATTTTTCGACTTACCCAATGCCACCCTCATACGAATCAGTCCGTCATATTCTGCAGGGGAATTTTCAGGTCTCCATGCGTCACCAGAGCCTTTTTCCCACTGATTGATGGGAGCATCATTAATCACTTCAGCAACCGTATAACCACTATCTATAGCGGCTGAATAGATAAACGGTTTGATGTTTGAGCCAACCTGACGTTTCGCTTGGGTTGCTCGATTAAACTGACTTTGATAAAAACTGTAGCCACCGACCACTGCTTGAGCCGCGCCATTATTAGGATTGAGCGCCACCATGGCGCTACTCGCCTGAGGAAATTGTGCGATTTGCCAATGTAAATCATCACCTCGCTGGCGAATAAGGATCAACGCACCCGCAGACAGGATATCACTGGCAACTTTTGGATCAGGCCCCTGCCTGGAATCATTAACGTACACTCTGGCCCAATCCAAACCGTCCCAATCGATTACATTGTATTTACCGCTTTTGTCAAAAACAATGATGTCGCGCTCGTTTACTTTGACAACTATCGCCGCTTGCAAAGGAGAATAAGGCTGAAAAGCCTTCAACTCGGTCAACATTTGTTCTTCACTCCAGGGCTCCACTGGTAATACTTCAGCATCTACTTCCGGAGTACTTTCACTTAGCCATAATTGTTTTTCAGGCCCCCGATATCCATGACGTTCATCATAGTCATGCAAATTTTGCCGCACAGCATCCTGTGCTGCAGCCTGCAAATCTGCTGGAGCAGTAGAGAAAATCTGGTACCCTCCTGTTTCTGCTTCTTCCTTGCCGTAAAGATCGACCATTTCGTTATAAATGATATCTGCCAAATAAGGGGCATTCAGTTCTATTTCTGCGCCATGTTTAACAGCTGATACTGGTGCAGCTGCCGCTTCGTCAAATTGTTGCTGAGTGATATAGTCTTCATCCAACATTCGCAGCAATACAATGCGTCGCCGTTCAATAGAACGTTCGGGACGGCTAATTGGATTTAGAACTGACGGTGCTTGGGGTAAACCGGCAAGCGTAGCTATTTGCTCTAAATTTAACTCTTCAACGGTTTTACCATAATAAACTTGCGCTGCGGCACCAAAACCAAAAGAGCGATGCCCTAACTCCACTTTATTCAAATACAGTTCTAGTATTTCGTTTTTGCTAAGTAATTGTTCCATATGCCAAGCAATGATGATTTCTTTTATCTTACGAATATAAGTTTTATCTCGACTTAGAAAAAAGCCTCTGGCCAATTGCATTGTTAAGGTACTGCCGCCCTGGCCTTTTTCACCCGTTACGATTAAATTAACCAATGCGCGAAATATGCCGATAGGATCAATACCTGGATGCTGATAGAAGCGACTATCTTCAGTAGCAATAACTGCTTGCACAAGAGATTGTGGCACTTCACTGAGTGTCAATGGGATTCGGCGTTTCACTCCAAACTGGGAAATCAGTTTACCGTCTTGGGTATAAATACGCAGCGGAGTTTGCAGGCGCACATCCCTAAGAACATCTACACTTGGTAAATCAGGTTTGATATAGAAATATGTACCTATCGTAACGGTAATACCGAGCAGAGAAGCGACAAAAATAACGATTAGAGCTGGTTTAATAAACTTCACAGAGATAATGATACCAATACAGATTTAGTTAAATGGATTATATTTTATACCTATGTACTGTTATTAGAACCCTAAAATTCAAAAAATAGGTAATAATAGTGATGTTAATTTAATTTCACCGATTTGGAAGTGATTGTGTTTAAAAACTTTTTTCGCAACAAAACGCAACAAATGATAGGTCTAGACATAGGCACTCGCTTTGTTAAGGCGGTTCTGCTTGAAAAAGACAATCAGCAAATTAAAATTCAGTCGATTGCCTGTGAAGCCATTATTGGCAACGCTTTTGTGGAACGCGAAGTAAAAGATTTTGAAGCAGTCAGCCTAGCTTTGAAGAAAGTTAAAAAGGGTCTAAAAAATAAATGTAAAAACGTCGCCATTGCAGTATCGGGCTCTTCCGTGCTCAGTAAAGTTGTATTTATGGATCCCGATCAAACTGATTTCGAATTAGAAAGCCAAATCGAACTGGAAGCAGACAGCCTCATTCCCTACCCATTAGATGAAGTATATATAGATTTTGAAGAACTCGGGCAAAGCCTAACAAATAATACTAAAGTAGACGTTTTATTAAGTGCTGCACATAAAGATATCGTTGATAAACGCATCACACTGCTGGGGGAAGTAGGCTATGAAGCTAAAGTGATAGATGTAGAAAGCTATTCTTTAGGTTCTGCCTTAACTCAGCTTTATCCTGATCACACAGAGCAACCTTTAGTATGTATTAATATCGGCGCTTCTCATTTGCAATGTTGTGCAGTTAAAGAGGGCCGAGTGACATATGTTAAAGAACACGCCTTTGGTTTGGACCCACTGATACAAGAGTTAGGGATATTATATACCCTCGATCGCAGTGAAGTTGAAATTCAACTGCATGCTGATACCCTGCCGGAAAATTGGAAACAGGATGTTTACCCCTTGTTTTTGTCAAACTTAGTTCAGCAAATTTCCCGAGCTCTGCAAATGTACGCAACTACCACTATGGAAAAGCAACCATCGGCTATACTAATTAGCGGCGGCGGAAGCAACTTAGTCAATATAGACAAAGATTTAGCCGCAGAGCTAGGGATTGAAGTAGAAGTATTTAATCCCTTTGCAGACATGCAAATAAGTGCAAAAATTGAACAGCAAGAAATTATGACGATTGCCCCGCAGTTTGCGATAGCTGCCGGCCTAGCAAGTAGGAGTTTCAGCCATTGGCACATATAAACTTACTGCCTTGGAGAGAAAACCTAAGGCTTGAACAGAAAAAATCTTATCTCACGACACTCATTGCGTTTGCGTTGTTGGCCTTTGCCATTATGTTTAGTGCCGGTGCAGTAGTGGATAACATGATTGCGAATCAGAACCAACGCAACCTGTTTGTTGAACGACAGATTTTGGTACTAGACGCACAAATAGCTAAGATTAAAGACATCAAGGAAAGTAAGAAAGCCATTGAACAACGCATGGCCTTGATTGAACAACTCGAAGCAAGTCGAAATGCAGCGCCTAAAGTACTTGATGAACTAGCCAGATTAGTTCCACCAGGGGTTTCTTTTAGAAGTTTCTCACGGACAGGTAATAGAGTAGAAGTACTAGGTGTTAGTGAATCAAATAATCGCCTGGCAGATTTTATGCGCCACCTGCAGGAATCAAAAGTGTTTGTCAGTGGTGAATTATCCTCAATTATTGCCGATACATCAAAGTCGAATGCAGTCAGTGAATTTAAACTCACATTTGTTATTAGCCCAAGTGTTGCCCCGGAGTTTACCCCAGCGTCTGAGGTGAAAAAATAATGAAGTTTGATTTCGCAAAATTAAAAGAAATAAATGATCTTGATTTTGACCAGATCGCAGTATGGCCATTTGAAGTCAAAACAGTAGTCGCTGTTTTTGTGGTAGTTCTGGCTTCAGTTGGAGGGTATTACGCCTTAGTGAAGTCAAAATTACCTACTTTGGAAGCCGCGCAAAATAAAGAACTGGACTTAAAACGCACATATGAAGCCAAATACCGTGTAGCAGTTAATTTGCAAGCTTATGAAGAACAATTAACCAGGATCCAGAATGATTTTTCCTCGATGTTACAGTCGCTACCAACCAGCAACGAAACACCTGGATTACTGGATGATATTACCCTAGTTGGTACTTCGGCTGGATTAACGTTTAGATTGCTTAATTGGCAAAAGGAAATCCCTAAAGAATTTTACACTGAACTACCTATACAAATGGAAGTAACCGGCCCATATCATGATTTTGGTCAGTTTGTTTCTCAGATTGCAGGTTTACCACGAATTGTCACAGTACATGATTTTGCCGTTACACAGGAAAACAATACCTTGCGACTGAAATTGCAGGCTAAAACGTATCGTACCTCACTGTCTGGACAAACCCAGGAGCGAGCAAAATGAAAAAATATGTCATATTATCGTGCGCCGTTCTTGTAGGTGCCTGTGATAATAAAGTAGATGATTTAGAAAATTTTATGGCTGAGGTGCAAGCAAATACACCCGTCGTTATTGAACCGTATCCGGAGTTTCAATCTATGCCAGCATTTTCATACTCCGCACATGATTTGCGCAGCCCCTTTCAACACCCAAGAAATACAGGTGTTGAAATTCAAGCTGAGGTAAGAGCAAATTGTGCACAGCCAACATATGCCCGCACCAAGCAAGCACTTGAAAAATTCGGTGCAGATGCGTTGTCGGTAACCGGGACTTTCACCTCAAACAACAAAAAGTGGGCACTCATCCAGACTAACGGTGGTAGCTTGCACAGAGTAACTGTCGGTGACTATATTGGACTGTTCTACGGAAAAATTGATTCTATACAAAACGGCACAGTTTTTTATACGGAAATGCTGCCTGATGGTGCGGGTTGCTGGAAGAGCAAACCGGCCAAACTCACCATGCTATCGAAGGCAGGAGAAAACGATGTCTGAGCGTTACATTTTTAATAAGAAGTTAAACCAAACTAATAAACTGTGGTACTGGGTTTTTGCCTTGCTTATCACTTTTGTAGCCTTTAAATCTATGGCACAGGAAGACCGAGTAACATTAGTTGATCCAAACCCCTTGCAAACTCGAATTTTCACCAGTGAGCTGCAGGATGTGCAATTTAAACGTATGCCGAGTGGCGGTGCCCAAGCCTTATTAATATTTGATAACGATGAGTTTCAAATGCAATTGAGTGAGGCTGATAAGTCACTGGTTTTGGTTTTGCCTGCTACCAAGCTCGGGGATGAGCAACTGTTTAAGTTAGATGTGGTGGATTTCGCTACACCTGTAAATATGATTGAAACCTTCCAGTCAGGCGATGCCACCAGAGTTGAGTTTAATTTGCAGGATCTCGTAACCTTCAGACACCAAAAAAGCGCTAACAGCTTAATGATTGAAATCGATAAAGTCACTGTTGAACAATTAAAAGCCAGAGAAAAAGATCCTGATTATGATGGCGAACCTATTTCATTAGATTTTCAGGATGTACCTGTTCGTCAGGTACTGCAGATTATCGCTCAGGTGAATGGCTTTAACTTAGTCACTACAGATACAGTGAGAGGAAACGTGACCATCAGTTTGTCTGGTGTTCCCTGGGATCAGGCTTTGGCTATGATCCTAAAAATTAAGGGCTTGGATAAACGTCTTGAGGGCAATATATTATTAATCGCCCCTAGCGAAGAGTTAACTGCCCGAGAAACCCAACAATTGCAATCTAAACAGCAAGTTGCTGAACTTGCTCCGCTTAATTCTGTAAACATTCAGATCAATTATGCCAAAGCTGCAGATATGGCATCTATATTGAAAAATACTGATAGCAGCATTTTAAGTCCCCGTGGCACAGTTGCCGTAGATGAACGCACCAATACTGTTTTATTACGTGATACCCAAACATCTATTGATGAAGCGAAATCACTCATTAGCGCGTTGGATATCCCGGTCAAACAAGTATTAATTGAATCACGTATGGTAACCGTTCGTGATAGTGCTGGAGAAGAGTTAGGAGTCCGTTGGGGATTCAGTGACCAACATGACGATAGCGGTGTATCTGGTTCACTTGAAGGTGCAGGTTCCATTGCCGGTGGTATCATTCCAAACTTGGCTGACCGCTTAAACGTAAATTTGCCTGTCGCCAACCCTGCTGGATCAATTGGTTTTCAAGTGGCTCGTCTAATGGATGGCACTGTCCTTGATCTAGAACTTTCTGCTCTGGAAACCGAAAACAAAGGTGAAATCATTGCTAGTCCGCGTATCACAGTCGCCAATCAGCATGAAGCATATATTGAACAAGGCACTGAGATCCCCTATGTGCAAGCTACATCTAGCGGTGCGACATCAGTAGAATTTAAGAAGGCGGTTCTTAGCCTAAAAGTCACACCACACATTACCCCTGACAACCGAATTATTTTGGATTTAGTCGTTACTCAAGATACCCGTGGTGAAACTGTATCCACATCAACCGGTCCCGCCGTTGCGATTGATACTCAGGAAATTAGTACACAAGTTTTAGTCGAAAACGGTGAGACAATTGTACTTGGTGGCATCTTTCAGCAAACCAGCGCTGACGATATCAACAAAGTACCACTTTTAGGTGATTTGCCTTTCGTTGGAAGTTTGTTTAGGCAAACTTCAGTAATAAACGAAAAACGTGAACTGTTGATATTTGTCACACCGAAAATATTGAACGAAAGTTTACGTTTGAATTGATTTCCATCAGCAAAAACATGTATCCGGGGCATTTATTAACACTATATGCCTCTGGATCCGCAGAGAATGGACTAATTTACATTCAAAAATTAACAAAGCTTGCAAAATTCACGTTAAAACTGAGATAATCCCGCTCTCGAAATTTCAACGAGGTCTGGTTAATCCATAAAAAGGGTAGCCGAGATAATACTACTACCCCTGTAACATACAAAGTTGTGAACTAAGCAAAAATGGCTGAAAAACGTAATATATTTCTTATAGGCCCCATGGGTGCTGGTAAAAGCACTATTGGTAGGCATCTCGCAGATGAACTTCACTTAGAATTTTTTGATTCAGATCAAGAAATAGAAAAACGTAGCGGTGCAGATATAGCATGGATCTTTGACATCGAAGGAGAAGATGGTTTCCGCGTTCGTGAAGAAAATATCATTAATGATTTGACTGACAAGCAGGGCATTGTACTTGCCACTGGTGGCGGTTCTGTTGTCAGTAAAGCGGTTCGAAATCGCTTGTCAGCACGTGGTATTGTGGTCTATCTGCAAACCACTATCGACAAACAAGTCGCACGTACTCAAAGGGACAAACGTCGTCCATTGTTGCAAAACGATGATCCTGAGTCTGTTTTGCGCAAACTGGCCGAAGAACGTAATCCTATGTACGAGGATGCAGCAGATTACGTGGTTGATACCGACGATCAAAGTGCCCGTGCGGTTGCCAATCAAATTATCAATAAAATCGGTTTATAATTACTTTCTAACCAATCCAGTAAATATAGGTAGCGCTCATGTCGACACTTACAGTTAAGTTGGGTGAGCGTAGCTACCCCATCTTTATTCAATCCGAACTGCTCAATCAAGAGGGAATTTTGTCCCCCTATATCAAAACCAACAAAGCCGTCATTATCACCAATGATGTGGTTGAGCCATTGTATCTTCAGTCAATCACTGATGCTCTTGCTGGTTTTGATTTACAAACAATTGTTATTCCAGACGGCGAACAATACAAAAACTTACAGCAGTTTGAAGCTGTCATAACCGAACTACTAAACATGTCGGCAGCTCGTGATACGACACTTATCGCTCTGGGTGGTGGTGTGGTGGGAGATCTAACCGGATTCGTCGCCGCCAGTTTTCAACGAGGCATGCCATTTATCCAAATTCCGACCACTTTATTAGCTCAGGTAGACTCCTCAGTAGGAGGAAAAACTGCCGTCAATCATCCCCTTGGTAAAAATATGATTGGTGCATTTTATCAGCCCAAAGCGGTGTTTATCGACACTAAATGTTTGGCAACACTACCCAAGCGTGAGTTTTCCGCCGGCATGGCTGAAGTGATCAAATACGGAGTGATATACGACGCAAGTTTTTTTGTTTGGTTGGAAAAAAACATTAAGGTGATTGAACAGCAAAATTCTGACGCTTTAAATTACATGATTAAACGTTGCTGTGAAATTAAAGCTGAGATTGTCGCAATTGATGAAAAAGAGTCAGGTCTTCGAGCGTTGCTCAACCTAGGTCACACTTTCGGGCATGCTATTGAGGCTGAACAAGGCTACGGAAATTGGCTTCACGGTGAAGCTGTTGCATCAGGCATTGTTCTTGCTTCTAAGACTGCAGGGAAGATGAATTGGCTTAAACCGTCAGAATTTAGACGCATCGTAGAATTATTACAGGCGTTTAATTTGCCAGTAGAAGCTCCGGCTGATATGGGATTCGAGGAGTTTATTAAACATATGCGCCACGATAAAAAGGTTCAAGCAGGCAAACTAAATTTTGTTATTCCACAAGGTATCGGAAAAGCAGTGGTAACAAATGAAGTTAGTGACGAGGTATTACACGCCATTTTGTCTTAATACTTAACTCAACGTAATACAGAGTGGCCAAATGTCGACTTCAGAACTTCACAGCAGGCTAGAGCATCTCGTCAGCTATTCGTCCCAGCTGATTTTTGTTAGTAATGACAAAATTAATAAACAAAGCAAAATTGTCGAGGCTTTTCTTGGGCATCAGGCTGAGAATACTGAAGTTGCTATTATTGATGCCAATCAAACCACGTTTCTTCGAGACTACCGAAGTCAGTTGTTCAAGCAACTTATCGGCACTTCCGCGCCAGCCGATTTTAGCAGACCTTTAAACCAACTTTTATCAGCCCTTAACGAATATGAAGGGCCGATACTCATTATCATGTCCCACGCAGAGAATTTACCCCAAAAGTTTCTGCAAGAATTATGGGAGCTCGTTTTACAAAGTCGCTTTGCAGCCAATAAGCAGCACTTAAACGTGTTGTTATTTGCTCCCTCAGAATGGGCGGAACAGGCAAAAAAATCACTGCCGATTAGCAGCGGAAATAAACCAATTCAGCTAAATAGCAGTCATGTTTTAAGTGAGGATGGGGACACTGCCAATCAAACCGGGCAAACTGACTTGGAACAACTAATTAGCGCTAAACGGGAACAGTTTGCCCAACGCATACGTGATCGAGAACCTAGCTACGAAGCGATTCAACCGGTATTGCACAAACCTTGGCTGCTTAGTTTAACAATTCTGCTGTTTATTGGTGTTTTTGGCGGAATGTTATATTGGCAATATCCCGATGTGGCAAACGCTTGGTTGAAGCAACTAGGGACATCATTTGATGTACCAGTTGAAGCATCAACAACTGAACAAGGGAAAATATCCCCTGAAGATATAAACGGTAGTGCACAACTTGCTGATATCTCCACAAACCCGGAAATGCAAAAAAACAGCAGCTTAGTCGAGTCGAACCTCCAGCAACCACTTGTTGAGGCGCTTATCCCCGTTGTTTCTGATCGCCTGATTACTGATTGGAGAAATGTGGTTAAACAGATTGATAATGCAACAACAAGTCGGCTTATACAAAGTGGGGCTGAGCAATTATATAAGACACCTGTCATTCTGGGCGAATCCTTAGCCTCAGGAACTATGGTTAGTCAACCAAACGCAGACGTCGATAAGACGGTAACATCACAGTCGGAAGGAATATTGAAACCCGATGGGGATGTACTGGGAGATGACTATAAAGTCGAAGATATTACCTCGATACAACAACTGAAAAAAGACTTAGTACGAGCATCGTCATTCACTAATGTCGTAGTTTCAGAAAAATCGAATGTCAGCGTAACAGAGCAAAAAGGTCCACAAAGGTTCGCGTACGATGAAACTACTTTGCTGAAAGTTCCGGCAAACAGATATTTATTGCAAGTTGCAGCGATGGGCGATCCTCAGGCCATGCAAACTTATATCCAGCAAAATCAACTACAAAACGAACTGTGGGTCTACAAAACTCAACGTAATGGCATAGATTGGTTTGTGATGCTTCACAATCAATCTTATTTAAGCTTAAATCTGGCGAAAGACTCTGTAAGCTCACTTTCTCAGGCACTGCGACAAGGACCCCCTTTCGTTAAAACCTCTGAACAAGTTAGCCAGGAAATAAATCGTTAAGATGATTAAACAACACTTTGTTTGTTGTTTTGCCCTTAGCCCGCTACAATCGCCAGCTTGCGAACTTTTAGATAGAAGCTCTTTGTGCATCGAAGCTGCATCAGACTAGTAAATGAATAATAATAAAAAAAGAGCGTTCCTGAAATGGGCAGGCGGCAAGTATCGCTTGGTAGAAAAAATTCAGGCGCATTTACCTCAGGCTGAAATATTGATCGAACCTTTCGTTGGCGCGGGTTCGGTTTTTCTCAATACTGACTATCCACGTTACCTGCTAAATGACATCAACCCTGACCTGATAAATCTATATAAAATTTTGCAAAAACAGCCGGATGATTATGTAACTCAGAGTGAGTCTTTGTTTACCGCGAAAAATAATGATGCACAACGCTACTACGCGTTAAGAAGTGAATTTAATCAAAGTCAGGATGTTTTTCATCGCGCGGTGATTTTTTTGTATCTCAACAGATTTGGCTACAATGGCCTTTGCAGATATAACTTGTCGGGCATATTCAACGTGCCATTTGGACGCTATAAAGCACCCTACTTTCCACGAAAAGAGCTTTACCATTTTGCTGAAAAAGCCCAACGAGCCACTTTTATGTGCGAGCCCTATGAAAATATATTTAAGCAAGCAGGTGAAAACTCGGTTATTTACTGCGATCCGCCTTATGCTCCTATCAGCAAAACTGCAAATTTCAGCAATTATTCAAAAAACGGCTTTAATCTGGAAGATCAAGCTCAACTTGCTGAAATCGCCAATCAAACTGCCAGTAAAAAAGGGATATCCGTGCTTATCAGTAACCATGATACGCCTTTCACCAGGGATATTTATCTGCAAGCTCAATTAAGCGAATTACAGGTGAATCGTTTTATTAGTCAAAGTGGCGGCAATCGAAATAAGGTGAGTGAGTTACTTGCTCTTTATGCAGGGAAGCAGACAAATAATTAAGTAGGAATTACCAGAGAAACCACGAACACTAGAGTGAGTACAAAAAGCACCACAAAAACCACACCAACCAGTACATAAGGTATTACAGAATTTTGTTCGAAATCCCGTTCGCGGTTCGCGCTGCTCTGCACTCCGATTGCACTGGCTGCGACACTTTTAATAACATCTAATAAACTTTGTTTTGTGATATTGAGCTTCATGATTGTGTCGCTGTTTTATCTTTTGGGGCATCTGAATAACGAGACAATAACTCCAACAAATCAATAAAATGAAATGAGTATGAGTTCGACCGACCACTTATCCAGGATGACCAACTCACCCCTCTACTTGTAATCTGCGCAGCACAACGGTTGACCGGATGGCTCATGGGTAGTTGAGTATCAAATACAGTAGCCTTGGAACAGCTGCAAAATGCACTGCCTTCATCTTGCGCCAAATTTGAAAAAGACAAAGTCGCGATTAAGACGGCGGCACTTGTACTAAACAAAACTTTTGACATCCTCTTCACAATATTTTCTCTCCTGAAAATAATTTGTTGCATTATACCTGTGTACGAAACATCAACAACTATGATTCAACTCATTAGTTGGTCAATTCGTCGATAGATAGTTCATTTATTGCCTGTATAAATGCAAAAAGAGCACAAAAAGTGCTCTTTTATTAAAATTCAGTTCAAAAACTCGAGCCTTTATGCGCTCAGCTTATGTGATTAAATTTATAGATCGAAAGACTTGCTCAAAGAGAAGTACAA
>JBLHNW010000053.1:0-13099 GCA_047622205.1 Paraglaciecola sp. | reverse complement strand
GTTGACGAAAATGATTTGGCTATCTGGCGTTTCCTAACCACTAAATATGGTCACGCTTCGGCGGAAGAAGTGATGTCTGGTCGTGGTCTGGTGCAGATATATCAGGCTTTGGGAAAATTTAAAAATGTGCCGGCAGTACTCGATGAACCATCAGAAATAACCGCACGTGCCCTTGATGACAGTTGTGATTTGTGCGTTTTAACACTGACACAATTTTGTCGGATTATGGGCAGTTTTGCTGGGAACTTGGCTCTTAATTTGGGCACCAGAGGAGGCGTATATATCGGTGGAGGTATTGCTCCTCGATTTGTTAATTTCATAAAAAACAGTGATTTTCGTGCCCGTTTTGAGGCAAAGGGAAGGTTTCGTGATTACGTTGCCGGTATACCCACATTTATAATTACCGAGCCCGATCATGGTTTGATCGGCGCGATGGCCTACCTAGATCAGAATTACAAAGGTTAAGTACAATGACAAGAAACTGGAAAATATCTTCACAAGAAATTTTTAGCCAGGGGCCCATTGTGCCCGTATTGGTTATCTCAGACGTGGCCACTGCTGTGCCGATCGCAAAAGCGTTGATTGCAGGCGGCATTAGAGTGTTAGAAGTGACGTTGCGCACTGCATCAGCACTTGAAGTGATTGCTAAAATAGCTAAAGAAGTGCCCGAAGCACTAATTGGCGCTGGCACCGTGACCAACCGAACGCAACTTAAACAAGTGCAAGACGCTGGCGCATTATTTGCTATAAGCCCGGGTATGACGCCTGACTTGTTGGAGGCCGGTAACGAAGGGGATATTGCGTTGATCCCAGGAATTTCTTCGATTTCAGAATTAATGAAAGCAATCGACTTTGGGTATACTCACCTTAAATTCTTCCCCGCAGAAGCATCTGGTGGCGTGAAAGCATTAAAAGCGATTGGTGGACCGTTCCCTGACATTGCATTCTGTCCAACCGGTGGTATCAGTCCCGATAATTACCAGAGTTATTTAGCCTTGCCAAACGTTCGTTGCGCTGGTGGTTCGTGGTTAGTGCCCGAAGATGCCGTGCAGGCAGGCGACTGGGATCGCATCACTGAGCTAGCCAAACAAGCGGTAGCAGGTTCTGGTAGGTAAATAATACTACGAGAGCGAATGTAGCTTTATACTAAAGAGAGGTCACGGAAGTGGCCTTTTTTGTATTCGACTTTTAGAGCCTATTTTTGGGTTATCACTAATAAACGGTCTTGAACCTATGTAGTTCGAATTCCCAGATTCTTTCAATTTGATGCAATCTGCCGGGACAGCATATTTGGATATCATGATGACCAGGGAGAGAGCGAATTAAAGCCACCGGTGACGCCACTTTTTCTTCGCCTGATCATACAACCCTCCCGGTATTGAGATAATGCGAAAAAAATAGATGTCACCCTTTAATGGTTTATAAAAGGAGCTGTTCTGCAGTAGGTGAATGAAATAAATTGGGTAATGGTTGGACATTAGACGTGATGCTTTTTATGCTCTATGCCTGAAGTTAATAGTAGACCGTACAAGCCTAGGATTTTACCCCTCATGCAAGATGCTCCAAAAGTTTCTCCCGTACCTGAAAACAAATTGATCGCTTACGTTATTCCCGGTGTTAAAAAAGATGTGACTAAGTGTATTCGCCCGTGCAAGGCGACGCGAGAATGGATGGATAACACCCCTGCTCGGTATGCATATCGCTGTATACCATTAACCGCAGCAAATACTATGGGTTGGGAGATTTTAAATCCAGTCGACGTAGAGCTCATGTGGACAGGTGCTGAGGGGGGTGACCAAATACAAATTAAGGCCGCTCAGCCAGATCCTTTTGCTCCAGTGCCACATTTCGGCTCCGGGACTGCGACTTGG
This sequence comes from Paraglaciecola sp., assembly GCA_047622205.1. Taxonomy (GTDB): domain Bacteria; phylum Pseudomonadota; class Gammaproteobacteria; order Enterobacterales; family Alteromonadaceae; genus Paraglaciecola. Next base: position 11,228 of record JBLHNW010000053.1, on the reverse strand, counting down.
TATGTGCCTTTTCTGTTTAGAACACCTCCAGAGTATGGTTTGATGATTAGCGGACCTGCCAATCATGACAAACAGCACATTGTGCCTTTGGACGCTTTTGTGCGCAGTGATTGGGTGCCATTTCCATTTACTATGAATTGGCGTATTACCACTCCCAATCAAGTCGTTAAATTCAAAGCAGGTGAACCTATTTGTCGGATCATGCCGTATCCATTGGCGTTACTTAATGACATGGAACTGGAGTTGCACGATATGCAGGACGATCCAGTATTTATGCAGAAAGTTAAGAATTGGGAGCAACAACGCCATGCAAATTACCAACAGCAAAAACAGGCCGAACAGAAATGGGCAGAAGAGGGTCATAAACCTGAAATGAAGGAGCTTTGGAATTCACAATATGCCAAGGGGAAAGGGACTGAAGCGAGCAACATGCCCCACCAGAACGTCTTTAAATGCCCTGACGCTCTGGATAAACGTAAGTAGCACTGGTATAAATGGGGCTATTTGGTGCAGGGTAATAGGTACATGCACATAGGCAAGCCCTAGCCAGAGCCCAGTTAGATTTTTAAAACAAAGACCTTGGAGTTGCGCTGAAAGTTATATAAGTGTTTTTTCTTGGCAGGTAGGTCTTCCAGATTAGCCTGGACAAAACCTTGCTCCTGGAACCAGTGAGCCGTTACCGTAGTCAGCACAAAGATAGATTTTAAGCCCTGCTTTTTAGCCTGTTCTTTTAGAGCGTGCAGCAGACGCTCACCTCGATTACCGCCGCGGTAGTCGCTATGCGTAGCCACACAGGCTAGTTCACCGCATTCATCATCAGGGTAGGGGTAAAGCGCTGCGCAGGCTATGGTCATGCCGTCCCGCTCTATTAGGGTAAATTGTTCTATTTCGTTTTCCAGACGTTCCCGAGAGCGTTTGACTAATATACCTTTTTCTTCCAGTGGATTGATCAGGTTCAGGATCCCACCTACATCTTCGATGTTGGCCTCGCGCAATTGTTCGTAATAGCTTTGGGATATAAGTGAGCCTGCACCATCTCGGGTGAAAAGTTCTTGCAGTAATGCACCATCTTGCTTGTAACTTACGCAATGGCAGCGGCTTATTCCTGATTCAAGACTGCTGATAATGGACTGTAGATAATGCTTTTGCGGCGCATAGAAAGGCTCGTTTAGCATGTCATAAAGTTGGTCGAGTTCGATGTTTCTTAACAGCCGACCATTTTCGCTGACAATACCATCACCTTCAGAGAAAATGATTAATTTGTCCGCCTGCATGGCAATCGCAGCCTGAGTCGCAACATTTTCATGAGATAAATTAAACACTTCGCCGGTAGGGGAGTAACCCATGGGCGAGAGCAGTACAATTGAGCCGTCATCCAGATGATCGTTAATGCCGTTTACATCAATTCTACGCACCAAACCGGTATTTTCGAAATCAATGCCATCACGCACACCAATAGGCATGGCAACTACCATGTTACCCGAACATACTCTGATTTGTGCGCCGTGCATGGGAGAGTTCGCCAAACCCATGGTGAGCAGTGCTTCAACAGTAGAACGCACCGAACCTGCGGCATCTTTGACACATTCCAGAGTTTGTTTATCGGTAATGCGGATATCGTCTTCAAAACGTGCAGGCAAATTTCTTAGGGCAACACGTTGGTCAATTTGTGGTCGTGCTCCATGCACCAATACCAAACGCACCCCCAAGCTATTAAGCAGAGCAATGTCGTGAATGATATTGGCAAAATTGGTCTCCTCCACCGCTTCGCCACCAAATACTAGTACAAAGGTTTTACCCCGATGTGCGTTGATATAAGGCGCCGAATTACGGAATATTTTGACGCTATCAAAATGTGAAACGACCACTGTAATTTCCCTAATTATTTATTTGTTGTTCATCTGCTAGTTCTTGGGCAAGTGCTTTACTTACTGGATCAGCGCCGGTACCACCTATAATGCTGCGCTTATCTACCAGGAACTCAAGTTGCAATACCGGATAGACATCGTCTTCAATCAAGGGTGAGTATTCTTTCAATTCGGACAACGTTAACTCTTCAATGGCTACTTTACGACCCAGCGCAGCTAATACAACTTGTCCTGAAATGTCATGGGCGGTTCTAAAAGGTACCCCTTTAGAGACCAGATAGTCTGCCAGTTCAGTGGCGTTGGCATATCCTTCCCGCGCCGCTTTGGCACAGCGTTCTGAGTCGAGTTCGATGCTATCTAATACCTCGCAGGCAATACACAAACATATATGCCATTGGCTAACGGCGTCGAATAAACCTTCTTTGTCTTCTTGCATATCTTTGTTGTATGCCAGAGGTAAGCCCTTCATGGTTACTAACATAGCCTGCAAACTACCGAATACCCGGCCACATTTACCGCGGATCAGTTCAAGGGCGTCGGGATTTTTCTTCTGTGGCATCAACGAGGAGCCTGAAGTGACCTGATCGCCTAGATTAATAAACCCCGCTTCGCCGGAATTAAAGAAAATCAAATCTTCGGCCATACGCGATAAATGCATCATGCTGGTACTGGCGGTAAATAACATTTCCAAGACGAAGTCACGGTCAGATACGGCATCCAGACTATTTAAACAAGGACTTGTAAACCCCAGCTCTGTGGCGATTTCGTGACGATCGATTGGGTAGGTTGTGCCAGCTAATGCACCACTGCCCAAAGGGCATTGATTAAGGCGAACTTTCAAATCCTGCATTCTACTGATATCGCGCTTAAACATTTCTACATAAGCTAAACACCAATGGGGATAACGTAAAGGCTGTGCTCGTTGCAAATGGGTATAGCCGGGTAAGATTACGTCTTTATTTTTACTGGCAGTAGCCAATAATGAAGCCTTAGTATTTTGCAAGTCTTCAATCAATAAATCCACATGTTCCCGGCACCACAAACGAAAATCGGTGGCAACTTGATCATTACGGCTGCGCCCGGTATGTAATTTACGAGCCACGTCACCAAGTTGTTCTATTAGAGTTGCTTCGACAAAACTGTGAATATCTTCTTCAGTGCTTGCATCAAAATCCAGTTGGCCGCTCTGTGCTTTTACTAGCAGAGCCTGGAGTGCCTCTTCAAGTTGCAGTTGTTCATCACTAGTCAATACACCCGCTTTGGCAATTGCTCTAGACCAAACGATGGAACCTTGAATATCCTGACTCGCCAATGCACGGTCAAAAGGTAAGGAGTCGTTGACCTTGCGGAACATAGCACTGCTACCATCCTGAAAGCGGCCTCCCCATAAACTCATTATTCTATTCCTGTATTTTTAAACGCCATGCCTCGTTCATTCATCGCTGCAATGCGACTGGATAAACTGAAGAGTCTAATAAAGCCTTCGGCGTGGCGTTGGTCATAAACGTCATCCGCACCAAAAGTAGCAAAATCTTCAGAGTACAGGCTATTTGGAGATTTTCTTTGCATCACAGTTGCCTGGCCTTTATAAAGTTTAATGACAATTTCACCTGTGACCTTCTGGGCAAAGGTGGCTGCACCTGCTAACAACGCGTCATTTAGTAGCGTGAACCAGCGGCCATCGTACATAACGTGAGAATACTCAAGGCCAAGCTGCTCCCGGTATTTTAATGCGGATTTGTCTAGTACCAAACATTCCAAAGCTTTGTAAGCCTTCATCATGACGGTGCCTCCTGGGGTTTCGTAACAACCCCGAGACTTCATGCCAACTAAGCGGTTTTCGACAATGTCGATACGACCTACACCATGGGCAGATGCAATGGCATTTAGTTTCATTAATACGCCATAAGGAGTAAGGGTTTCACCATTAACTTTGGTTAATTTACCTTGCTCGAAACTAAGTTGGACACGCTCAGCTTTGTCTGGAGCATCTTCTGGATCAACAGTCATGGTCCAAATTTGCTTAGTGGGTTCACTCCAGGGATCTTCGAGTTCGCCACCTTCGTGGGAAATATGCCAGGCATTGGCATCGCGACTGTATATCTTGGTCACCGATGAGCTGGTTTTAATATCGCGGGCTGCGAGGTAATCCAGCAGATCTTCTCGTGATACCATATCCCATTCGCGCCATGGGGCAATAACTGTCAAGTCGGGGGCCAAGGCGGCAAATGCACCTTCAAAACGCACCTGATCGTTGCCTTTACCTGTACAACCATGACATAAGGCATCAGCGCCTACTTTGCGAGCTAGCTCAACTTGAGCTTTAGCAATAATAGGTCGTGCCATTGAGGTGCCAAGTAAATACTCTCCTTCATATACTGCACCAGTTGTTATTGTGGGGTAGATGTAATCGGCAACAAACTCTTCTTTTAAGTCAACGATATAACATTCACTGGCACCAGTTTTAATAGCTTTCTCATGCAAGCCAATCAACTCTTCTTCGCCTTGACCTACATCAGCTGCAAACGCAATGACTTCACAGTCATAGTTTTCTTTCAGCCACGGAATGATGGCTGACGTATCCAATCCACCGGAATATGCCAAGACCACTTTTTTTATCTGTTTATTTGCTTGAATCGCCATTTTTGTTCCTAATACATATCGCCGAGCAATATGCTTATCGTGTTATTAAAAAATCAGTCTCTAGATCTAAAATCACTAGCTAAAAGATGTACCAAAATTGCATTTTGTCCATGCATTCTATTTTCTGCTTGTTGCATTAACAATGATTGTTCTGAGTCACACAAACTGCCGCTAATTTCCAGATCTCGATGGGCTGGTTGACAGTGCATGACAAATTCCGCTCCAGTAGATTGCATCATTGCCTCATCCACTTTAAATTTTGAAAAGAGTGCTTTAATTTCTGCCAATGGAGTGGTGTCGCCCATACTCAGCCAAGTATCAGTGTAGATCACCTGAGCACCATGTGCTGCAGATATGTCATAGCTGGTGACTAGTTTACCACCATAAAGCGCCGCTTTTTGTTGTGTTAAGGCGACAATAGTTGGATCAACTTCATGGCCTTCTGGCGTCACAACTATTATCTCACAACCAAGAGTCACTCCCACTAACATCAGTGAATGAGTGACATTATTACCATCTCCAACATAAGCCAATTTGACCTTGCTCAAATCATCGTAGCGCTCACTTAGGGTAAGAAAGTCAGCAATGGCCTGGCATGGGTGATAGACGTCGCATAAGGCATTTATTACCGGAACTTTAGCCGACTCTGCAAGTTGCTCAAGGGTGTTGTGGGTAAAAACCCGAGCGATTATTGCATCAGCCCAACAGGCCAGATTGGCGCCCATATCTTTGACATCTTCGCGACCAACCAAGTTGTTTGATTGAGTATCCAAATAAACCATATGTCCACCTAGTTTATTGATACCAATATCAAAACTCACTCTCGTACGCAGTGATGGTTTTTCAAATAGTGCGACGATGGATAATCCGTCCAAAGCCTTGCGGTAATCTGTCGGATTTTGTTTGATTTCTTTGGCCAAAGTCAGCAATGCATTAAGATCATCAGCTGACCAGTCTTTGAATGAGAGAAGATCCTGCTTCATTAGGATTCCTTAACAAATTTATGTGGGATAATAGTGGTTCCAATAGCTTGCTGATGCAACAAACCGAGTAATTGTTCTGATTCCCGCCAACTGGCAATGGTAACGGGGCGTTTTAAACTTATTGCTGCGTCTAACGCTGCTTGTACTTTAACTTGCATGCCATCACGGATCACTTGCTCAACAATTAATTTATTAATGTCTTTTGCCCGAAGTTCACTAAGTAAATTGCGATTCGCATCCAATACCCCTGTGACATCTGAAAGTAATAGTAAATCAGCGTCTAGTAGCTGGGCAATAACTGTGGCGGCTTGATCAGCATTAACGTTGAGTAAGTTGCCCGATGTATCTGCGCCAATTGAACTTATAATAGGCAACATACCAGTCCCTAGCAGATTGTCCAATAGTCTGCTTTTTCCAGCCTTGGCAATGCCTACGGCACCTAGTTTCTCACTCATGATGGTGCAAGTACTTATCTGCCCGTCGGCTAAACATAAACCTACCGGAATCAAGCCAGCCTTGATTGCCAAAGCGCACAACTGCTTGTTAGCGGTGCCCGCTAGTGCCCCAGCGATATAGGGCATATGTTGTTTTGGAGTGACGCGTAAGCCATTAACTTTACTACTAGTAAGTTGCAATGCTTGCATCAGTTCTTCGACCATTGGGCCGCCACCATGTATCAATACTACCTTGATGTGCTGTTGCAATTGACCAATAACTTTAAGCAGTTCCAGGGCTTCTTTATCAGCTTGCATAAAAGCACCCCCCACTTTAATCACTAAGGTGCTGATTTTTCGGCTCATGGAATAAGGCCCAGATGACTGCTAAATCCAAAGCGTAGATTGGCACATTGAATTGCTTGTGAGGCTGCGCCTTTAAGGAGATTGTCGATGGCGCTACTGACCACCAGATAGCCACTGCTCTGGTCAATTTTCCAAAACAAATCACAAAATGGACTATTCACCACATCATCCAATTTCGGCCAGTTTTGCCGCAGTCTGACAATCGGATTGTGTTGATAGGCCTGCTGATAGGCATCGTTTATCTGTTGAGCTGTTACTCCACTAGCGATTTTTACAGTAACGGTTGCAAGTATGCCGCGCTTGAAGTTTCCTAAATGTGGAGTGAAAATCACATCGGCACCCAAATATTCGGCTATTTCCGGTTGGTGCCGGTGGCCTAATACGCCGTATGCTTGCAGGCTAACTTCACTAAAACTGCTAGATAGTGTTGCTTTTCGTCCCGCCCCGGTGACGCCAGAGACGGCATTTATAATAGGTCTGTAATCTGAGTTCAACAGAGAATGCTGTTGCAGCGGTTTAAGTGCGGTGAGCGCGGCTGTTGGATAACACCCGGGGACCGCGATTAAATTAGCTTTTTTGATGGCATCAGAATACCAATCAGCTAAGCCATAAACAGCTTGTTCAAGAATTGCAGGTTGTTTGTGTTCAAAACCATAGAATTCAGCAAAGACGTCTTTATCTTTTAAACGAAAAGCACCAGATAAATCCATTACCACTGCGTTTTTACCAACTAATTGACTCATCCAGTCGTGACTAGCTTCATGGGGAGTGGCTAAAAATATCAGATCCATACATTCTGCCAGTTCAGCCAGAGTATCGCTTTGCATCGCTTGAAGAGGCAAATTTACTTGATTAAACAACTGTCCATGAATATCCCCAAGTTGTTTGCCCGCGTCTTCACTTTGCGCAGATACGAATAACGAACACAATTTAAATTGACTGTGGTGATTAACCAATGCAGCTAACGCAGCGCCTGTATAGCCACTGGCTCCCACAATGCAGGTATTAATCATAAATTTATCTCTAAGGTTTCGGAGTAGGGTAGTAAAAAAAAACACCCCTTGTCTTTATCAAATGGCAATTAAAGACAAAGGGTGAGCTAAACGCAATCAAAGCGTTGATTTATCGTCGATAAAACTCGCTGGCGCAGCTAAGCAGGGAAGTAAACGGTGGAGTGAATAAATACATATGCGTTAAATAACCAAATTAAGATAAAGTAATAGTTGAATTGCGCGACTTAGGTAATTATCAATTATATGTTCTTTACACAGAACAATAAAGTAAGCTGCAATTTCATTTTGGAAAAAATAATGCCATATATTAGATATATATGCAATAAATATGAATAATTATTTAATGGGTTTGTTATGCTGCCGTTGTCTTTTATAGAACTATACAAAAATTTGATCAGTATCCCGTCGATTAGTGCTTTCGATGAGAAAATCGATGAGAGTAATTTACCCCTTATTGAGCTTCTGGGAGGTTGGTTTGCTGATCTTGATTTTCACATAAGTATTCAACCGGTACCTGGTACTCGTAATAAGTTTAATATGTTGGCGCGAATAGGCAGTGGTGAAGGGGGTTTATTACTATGTGGCCACTCTGATACGGTTCCTTTTGATCAAGGGCGTTGGCAAATGGATCCGTTTAAAGTGCGTGAAGCTGACGGTCGCTTATATGGATTGGGAAGCTGCGATATGAAGGGCTTTTTCGCGTTTATTATAGAAGCGTTGCGAGACATTCCACTTAATAAACTTAAAAAGCCACTGTACATTTTGGCCACTGCTGACGAAGAAACTTCCATGGCCGGTGCACGCTTTTTTGCACAGCAACAATTGATCAAACCAACAATGGCGATTATAGGTGAGCCGACTGAGTTAAAGCCCATCTTTAAACATAAAGGACACATGGCACATAGTCTGAACGTTCAGGGTATGGCAGGTCATTCAAGTGATCCGGCAAAGGGGCTCAATGCTATTGAAATTATCCACCAGGCAATTGCAGCTTTGCTTGAGCTTAAGCAGAAACTCGCTATCAAATATCGCGATCCGGCTTTTAGTGTACCGGAAGTGACTCTCAATCTGGGGCATATTAACGGTGGTGATGGGGAAAATCGAATATGTGGTCACTGCAAATTGAATTTCGATTTACGGGCTGTTCCGGGGCTATCTGATGAAGAGCTTATCAGCCATATTGATCAGGCATTGGCTCCGGTTCAGGCAAAATACCCTAATAGTTTGAGTCGCGAGTTAATGTACCCAACTTCCCCCGCGTTTGCTTGTAAAGATGAACAGAATATCATTGAGTTGGCGGAGCGTTTAACCAACTTTAAGGCTGCCAGTGCCAACTATGCAACAGAGGCTCCGTTTATCAATCTATTAGGCTGTGATACTTTAGTTCTGGGGCCGGGTAGCATTGATCAGGCTCATCAACCTGATGAATATATCTCTTTGGACTACGTTGACCCTACAGTGACCTTACTTCGTCAATTTATTAAGTCGATATGTTACTAAAATCTATTTTTTATATCACACGCAAAGTGTCTGGATTAGCCCTGTTACTGGGTTATGGATCACTTTGTGTAGCGGCTACTTTACCTCCTTTGCCAGAAGCAGTAAGTAATAACGCGGTGGCAAGCGTGAGTACTGAGAATGGTGATTATCTGCTCAGTTTCATGGGACTTGGTCCGGGTAAGACCTATCTTGATGTTCACAATAAAGTTTGGGCTCTGAACCTGAAAACTGCACTACCAGCAAATTCATGGCAGCAAAAATCACCGGTGCCCTCATCATTGCCATTAAAAGGCCGCCTCGCCAGTATTGCTGTGGGTGTGAAAGATAAGGCGTATTTATTTGGTGGTTACACCGTAGCAGAGGATCACAGTGAAGTTTCCAGTCCAGATAATTTCACCTATCAGCTTACAAGCGATGCTTATACAAAAATTGCCAACACTCCCGTACCGGTTGATGATGCCATTGCGCTGGTATATCAGGAGCGTTTTATTTATCTGATTAGCGGATGGCATAACGACGGCAATGTTAATCTGGTGCAACTTTACGATATTCATCGAGATAGTTGGCAGCAAGCCTCTCCGTTTTTGGGTGTGCCTGTGTTCGGTCATGCTGGTGGTATTGTGGACAATATGATGTTGCTTTGTGACGGAGTTAAAGTGCAAGCGAGAGAGGCCTTACGACGCACATTTGTTGCGGAAGCAGCTTGTTATATGGGCATTGTTGATGAGAACAACCCGGGTAAAATTGACTGGCGAAAAATTAAGCATCCAACTTCAGTTGCACGCTACAGAATGGCATCTGCCGGCATCGCAAGTAGTAACGAGATAGTGTTTTTTGGCGGTTCTGATAATCCCTACAATTACAATGGTATTGGCTATAATGGTGTACCTTCAGAGCCGGGTAAACAGCTGTGGAGCTATGATCTAAACACACAGAAGTGGTTGGTAAGTATGCGCCAAAAAGCCAGTATGGACCATCGTGGGGCAGTGCTGGTCAACGTCTTTGAAAAAGACCAGTTGTTTACCATTGGCGGGATGGGTGCGAAACGAACAAGTCTGTCTGCGGTGAAGGTAATATATCCCTAATTTTCAGTCACTCAAAAACAAATGGTATTGGCTGTTTTCCGTTGAGTAACATGAGTGTTTTTTGGGTAATCTCCATATGGCTTTCGCAACGAATACTTAAGAAATCTCGAAATTGAATCGGAACTGGTGAAGATGAGGAGCTAACATTGTATCAGGCAAAGGATCGGAACTAAGTGTTAATTATTAAACCAATCTTACCTAAGATTGGCAGGTGAAAAATGCAAAAGACGATTGCCTTAGTGGCGCATGATAACAAAAACCTGAATTGGTTAGATGCTCTTTGGAACATAAAAATGAACTGGCTAAACATAAATTGGTTGCGACCGGCACTACTGGTGGCTTGCTGCTAGAGAGTTTAGCTTTGCCAGTTCGATGCTTTAATAGTGGTCCACTTGGTGGCGATCAACAAATTGGGGCCTTGATTGCAGAACAAGGCCTCGATTGTCTGATTTTTTTTCTGGGATCCGCTTAATCCGGCCCCACATGATCCAGATGTAAAAGCCTTGCTGCGCTTATGTTCTGTTTGGAATATACCGGTCGCTTGTAGTACCTCGACAGCGGATATGCTGGTTACATCGCTGCTGTTTGTTAATGATGATTACCAAAGGAATGTTCCCGTCTTTTAAACGTCATTTTGTGCGATTACAAATGATCCCTGTTGCTACTGTGTCTTTTCTGTTGACGTTCTTGGTTTTTTTCCAGCAATTGTGTTTGTTGTGCAGTATTCAATACGTTCCAAATGTTGTACCGACTTTGTGCTTTTGCGATAGCCATCGCCAGAAAATCATCTTGATATTTGACCTCTAATGCCTGCCAGTCACTCTCGGCTAAGCGGTCAGAGTTTATGAGTGCGAGTTGTGCTTGTCTAAACTCTTTGTGTTTCGCCTTTAAGCCAGAAGTGAGGGTTTTAAAATCGGCTCTTATTTTGTCAATTTCGACTTCTTGTTCAACGTCAAGATCCAGGGACACAAGAAATTTGAATGGCTTTTGATGTTTGTGTTCTTTATTGTTTCGTTGCTTGATAAGGAGCACAAATTCAGACTGCTGTTGAGGTGTCAATAACTGCCAGACTTGATTTTTTTTATTAGCTTGTTGCCAAGCTATTTGTCCATTCAAATCCATACGTTGCAGTAAGACCGTTTCAATGGCTTGTTGATCCCATGCGGTACCCTGGAGCAGATTTTTTAGCTGGCTTCTAATTTCATGCATATCCTGACGATATACGTTCTGATCTTTATGACCTTGTTTAATTAATTGACGCACATCTTGAGCTTGAGTTTGACTTAGATCCAATTTTTTCATTATCTGTCGCAACTCGGTTTTACGTGGATGATGG
>JBLHNW010000052.1:0-13102 GCA_047622205.1 Paraglaciecola sp. | reverse complement strand
AAGCAATCTGAATATCTTTAGAGCTGTTGATATTGTCGCTGTGTAAAACTAATAGCAGCTCTTGCGTTTAGGAATCAGCAATTTTTACAGTCAGAGTGAATGGCCCACTACTCTGCTTTTAGAGCACGCTAATATCCATCCCAAGATATCGTAAATGTCCGAAATGAATCTTCTGTGGGCTTTCTTACCTCAGGCATTCAAACCATCGCAAGCACTAGTAAACGGATATTTTATTGCACTTTTTGCAACTTCTAACGAGTACTAATAAAAGAGGCAATGTTCTGAGCCTTTACGTTATTTTTCCTATACTCGAACAGCAATTGGATCGCTATATCGACTCATACCAAAAATAATCGTGCTTGCCCTGACTTTTCGACCAGGACAAGCATCTCAGTCGATAGTGAGTTGTTGAAATCCCTCTTTTAGACTACCGGTGTGTCTATATCTGTTTTTGATGTTGGAGGCGTTGTACTGCGATACTTATCGACAATATTACCCGTTGTAGCCCATACCATTAGACCTGACCAAGCGATAATCGAAAATCCCGCTGGCACACAAGCCACTAAAATAAGCTTGAAGTGTTTTCTATTAAACATCAGTGCCAAAGCAGCTGGCAAGAACCAAATAGCAAACACAGCTGTTCCAATGATGACCCATTGTAAAACACTCGCATTTTCAAAATAACTTAAAATATTTTCCATGACCTGCTCCAATTTGATATTTGTTAAAGTATTAGTCATACGAGGACGGGATTTATTACAAATTTATTTGCTTGGCTTTTTTACATGGTTTGGTGAGGGTCATAATATACTGCTGCGGAATCAAAGCTCAGAGCCCTTGATTCGAGTAAAGGAAGGATAAACGCTCAACCTCACCTAAGTAAAGAGTAACAACAGGCTTTACCTGAGTTAACAGCATAATCCGCTTTTGAGACTACCCTAGAGAAAAGTCAGCTTGAACATTACAGCAACAAAATCGAGCAGATTTCATTGAGCGCTCACATTGCAAAGATCAAATTATCTTGGGTACATTGCACTAGGACCACTCGGGGTCTTCTGTGAGCTATTTGCATAAGGAATCCAAGCTTCTGGTACAATATAGTCATTCAACCTTGCATCTAGCCTATATTTACTGATGCAGGTATGTGCTTGTTTAATATAATGATCGATCCGCAATCGGCCATTTCATTTCGTTTTAACATTTGTAATATGCCAAAAGCACCTACCAGTCCAGAAACGAGTATTGTTACCCAAATTCCCATTGGGGTTGTAATCCAAATTCCAAACAACAGCAAATAAGAAGTGCCAATAACCCAAATATAATCGCCAATTGAAAAGTAGAGAACTACTTTCTTACTAGGTGTGGATCCAAACGATGCCCAGAGTAAGTGTATGCCATTGAAAAATAGTCCAACACCAAGGAATAATAAGATGACCTCAGGAATTTTCATATCTGAGCTTAAGAAACTGCCTACCTTCCCAGGAAATAGAAAAAAAGTTATGCCGAATCCAATACAACTGAATGCATTAACTCTCATTATATTGCTTAGCGTGACCATACTTGCACCCTCATGTATACTTGGTTGACATAGTAATATTACGATGAGATGCCGATGTCAACCAAGTTAACACAGGCTGGAGTTCCAATGGTTGAAAGTCATTCTCTACAATTAATTATTGCAGCAGCTAAAGTGCAAGAGTCGACCTCTTTATTTTTGTCGAAATCACTAAAAACTAAAGGCTATAGGTCTGTATCTCCATCACTCTTAAATTTTTTGAGTACATTGGAGTGCGGAGCAAACTACGGCTCGGAAATAGCAAGGGCTCTAGGGGTTTCTAGACAAATGGTTGCTAAAACAGTTAGAGAACTATGTAAGGCGGGATATTTGGAACAAAGAGATGGTCTAGGTAAACAAAAAGAAATTGTTTTTACAGAGACCGGAGAGATGTTGATGTCTGATGCCAGACAATTATTAGCCGATGTTGATAGAATTCTAAATAAAGAAGTAGGACAAGTCCAATTGTCGGCAACTCTAAGTTGTTTGGAAAACGTTCAAAAATTAATGAACAATTACAAATTACATGGCAAGTAACTAATGTGCTGAGAGTTTCGTTAGATCTCTAAACTCTAATGTCAATACGACAAAATAGCTCAGTAATAACACCAAGATTTTCTCTGGTTAAAGACACTACTTCCCCTAGGCTTTCCGAGTGAGCAAGCGATCAAGATGGTTAGCAAAATTTTGTCTATCACTTTGATTTAGTGGCGGTGGGCCACCTGTATGTTCACCACTGGCGCGCATAGTATCCATAAAGTCCCGGATATTCAGACGCTGGCGAATGTTTTCTTTATCTAACATTTCTCCCCGAGAGCTAAGCACATAACCGCCCTTCTCTATCACCTCAGCAGCTAATGGAATATCACTGGTGATAACTAAATCTCCTGCTTCCAATAATTTTACAATTTCATCATCCGCCACATCAAAACCAGAACTTACTTGCATAGAACGAAGATAAAGAGATGGCGGTGTGCGAATATACTGGTTGGCAACAAAAATGGTTTCCACCTGCTTACGCTCAGCGGCACGAAACAATATATCCTTAATCACTACTGGACAAGCATCCGCATCAACCCAAATTTTCATATAACAATAAGACTCCATTTACTAATTCTGCGATTATTAAAAGCAACAACCATTCTTATTTTCTATCATCTATCGGGCTCTACGCCTTAGCGATTCAAAGCTTTACATAGAGCTATGATATTGCACATTAATTTAAATAAAACAATAGTATACATTTATTCCAATTCTCTTATCTGACTCGCTTATTGTTGTATTGAAAGCGCCAGCAATTTACCTAATTGTTCCTGACTAAGAACATTGAGGTATTTTTCCGGCAATAACAGCTTAGGCTCAAGTTGCTTGTGTTCGAGTAGAATCTCATACAACTCAGCCTGAACTTGTTTCCAATCTTCCGAGTCTTTATTTTCAAGGCGCTCATTTTGTTGCAATGAAGCAAAGTTTTTATTAAGTGTTGAATCAGGCTGTTCTGCAGCAAGATTCTGTCGGGAAGATTGTAGTTTTTGTAACAAAGAATCTAAATGTTTATAATCAATGGATGATTTATCGGTTTCACTAGACAATCGACTACCTGTTACCACGATCATTTCCAAATCCGAAGAGGGTGTTTCTGCAGGTGTCTCAAAAGACAATGCTTGCTCATCGGTGAATTCATCGATTTCAGCAGCTGACTCTGATAAGGCTGGCATATTTTGTGGTTCTGACGGTAATGTATGACGTTGCCGACGATTTGCGTTATTTTTAGCTAACTCTTTCTCACGTACAGCTAAAGACATAACCTGATCTGTCATAAGTGACTGACTTCTTGCTTCATCCTGAATATGCTCTTCACTATCCTGACTGACAAAATCAGCAGCATAATTATCCACAGGATTTGCCAGGAGAGTTGTAGGTAAGGATTGCGCCGCTTGTGTTTTAGCGGCCTTTTTAGCTTGATCAACTTGTCTTTTGTTAGCGACCACAGACTCGACATACAGATCTTCGGGCGCTAAATCTATTGCACGGTAATAAGGTTGATTAAACACGTATAACAAACTCACTAGTAATAGGGAAGCTGCAATGGATCCTGACCACTGCCACTTATGCCAGGCTTTAGCTTGAACATGCTGAGTAGAATTAGTTGCTCCTTCTATTTCAGGCACCGCGGCTTTTGCTTGTTGTAGTATTTGCTGGTCAATCAAGCTCGAAGGTTGTTCTGTTGCGCCAGTTTTATAATGTTGGCTTATTTTGGGGTCATCTGTCGAAGTTAGTAGATAATTGCTTGCCATTTTACGCTACCTCTTTGCCAAGCTTGAGTTCAATGCACTCGCGTAAACTTCGATAAGCGTATCGTAAGCGACTTTTTGTGGCTTCCAAGCTAGCATCCAGTACTATTGCAATATCAGCCAATGACAACGCGCCTTCTTCCTTTAATAAAAAGCTATCTAGTTGCATTCTCGGTAGTCGCGGTAAGCACTGTTTTAAAGCTTCAGCTTCAATAGATGTTTGCAGCTTCTGTTCAGGATTATTCGATTGATGTTCGGTGGGAATATTAGTCAAATTTTCGTACGTTTGTTCCTCATCAATGACTTTTTCCACTACTTTAGTATGGCGCACATTGTCGACCAATTTATTATGCGCAAGTGTGTATAACCAGGTGCTAAATTTAGCATTAACTTGATAACGATTTGCACTGGCTATTACTCGACTCCATACTTCCTGAAAAAGATCTTCAGCTAATGAAATATTAACCGTTTGACGGGTAAAATATCGGTACAGACCGCCTTTATGACGCCCGTATAAGACTTCGAATGCCTGAAAGTCGCCCCTGGAATACATTTGCATCAGCTCTTCGTCATTATAATGATCCAAACCTGTTTCTTTAAGCTCCATTAATTTTCTTTTTCAAATACAAAACCCTCTGAATGATGCGCCATTAATAAGCTAGTTGTTGCTGTCAGCTCGTCGTTCAAAGCTGACTCCACTTCGCTTGCATCATTGTTTGTAGTAGCAGGCATCAGTATTTGGGCGCTGCGGACCAATTGCACAAACTCTCCACGATAGCCAAAATCGTCTCTACCTTTAGCGTTATTTGCCATATCCCGAACCTGCTTAAAATCCATATTTTGTACATATTTACTTTGCTTAAGTAATTGCCCAAAGCCTAGCACAGCTGTTGCAAAGCGAAAATCATCCGATTGATTGGCGAAGACATCAATGTCTTTAATATTAACCACTTTACTAAGGAGCTCACTGGTATCTGATTCTGGTTGTTTGTAGCGCAATTTTACCAATGCCAATTCATCGAAATTTGCTTGTTCTGGCAGTTGTTTATTCTGATAGCGCAGCGGATCACTGAATTTGTCCTTACTGTTGCGTAATGTTAACTCGTAAAAAGCTGTCACTTTGTGGCCTGCACCAATATCACCTGCATCAACGTTGTCATTGTTAAAGTCTTGCTGGCCCAATTTTCGATTTTCATATCCAATAAGGCGATATTCAGCCACATTGGCGGGATTGAATTCAACCTGAATTTTTACATCTTTTGCAATGATTTGCATGGTGGAACTTAACTCATCGACCAGCACTTTCCGTGCTTCATTCAATGTGTCGATATAGGCATAGTTACCATTTCCAGCATCCGCTAATTGCTCCATTAAGTGATCGTTGTAGTTTCCCTGACCAAACCCCAGAGTTGTCAGAGCAATGCCCTGCTTTCTCTTGTACTTAATCAAATCGATCAGCTGCTGGTGATTGACCGTACCTACATTAAAATCTCCGTCTGTCGCCAATATCACCCGATTAACTCCACCTTGTATAAATTCCTGCTGCGCCAACTGATAAGCAAGTTCAATCCCTGCCCCACCATTGGTTGAGCCACCTGCGCTTAACTTGTCCAATGCCATAGCGATATCGGCGGTTCTATTGCCAGCTGTAGGTGATAGCACCATACCCGATGCCCCAGCATAAACCACAATTGAAACCTTATCTTTGGCGCTCAATTGTTGTGTTAGCATTTTCAGTGAACGTTTCAATAAAGGCAGCTTATTGGCTTGACTCATGGAGCCCGATACATCAAGTAAAAAAACCAGGTTTGAACCTTTACTATTCAGTGCATTAGGTTGGTATCCTTTTAAAGCGACACGTAATAAATGTCGTTCACTATTCCAGGGTGAAATCGACAAGGCGCTATTAACACTAAACGGCTGCTCATCACTATTTGGTACAGGATATTGATAATCAAAGTAATTGAGTAACTCTTCCAGTCTGATCGCATCACCTGGAGGCAATTGTCCTTGATTAAGCATACGTCTGGTGTTGGCATAACTGCCCGTGTCTACATCCACAGAAAATGTAGAAACAGGATGTTGAGCAACGGACATGACCCCGTTTTCGGGTGTATGAAGATAGTTCTCAGTATTGGTCTGATAGTGAGATCCGTCTAATTGCGGTCTGGCAAAATCAGCCATAACTCTAGTGCGCTTTTGTTCAATAGCCTTTGAAATGAATTCTTGATGGACAATTCTTGCGCCCGACACCGTAATATCTTCAAACTCGTCTTTTTCTTGAAGTTCGACCTCAATTAAATGAATCGGTTTTGCTTTTTTGGAAGTATCAAGCGGCTTATTGGCACTTGAGCATGCCCCTAGCGCAGTAATTGCACTCACTGTGATTATTACATTTATAAAAAACCTAAAGACTCTGTTAGTCATATCCTTGTTTGTTCGAGTTGAAAGATTCGTTCCTCTGTTTTTAATGCTAGTGCTTGAGGTAAGTTGTAGAGTTTTTGACATGAGTTCGTTCCAAGTTTGTAAGTAGTATTACTTATATAAACGAGGCAAAGTTCGAATGGGGTTATTTATTTTTTCTCTGGTTTTGCATGTGTCATAAAGACCAATATTTGTTGTCACATTTAAACCAAGTATTAGTGAATTTCGCTAATACTTTTAATTAGCTTAACAACATTTCGTTAGAAAAAAACATTATCTCTTTGTTTTGTATGACTTTTAAATGCTGGCACAGTGCATGCAATGGTCTATTGAAAATTTGGTCACGAATACCTAAATGACCAATTAACTCAACTTTTACGCTCAAGGGAACTCAAAATGGTATCGTTCAATAATAAACCTCTTAACCTCAGAGTATTTGCGCTATGCACAGTTTTGTCAGCAGCCAGTCTTTTGTCTGCCTGCGGTAATGCTGAAGCTATCGATGACAAAAAGAGTAAAGAATTAGTCATTGCCGTTCCTGTAGAGGTCGCAGATTTAGTTAATGGTACGATATCCTCTAACTACTCAACTACTGCCGTACTTGAAGCCAAGGAAGAAGCATTTGTAGTGCCCCGCGCATCAGGCATTATCGAAGAAATATTCGTCGAGGAAGGTGACTACGTTGAAAAAGGCCAGGTTTTAGCCCAAATTGAACCACAGCGTTATCATTTAAACCTTGATAGGGCTAAGGCTGATTTAGAAGGTTTGGCAAAAGAGCTCGCTAAAATAAATAAGGTGTACAACAAAAAGCTGGTCAGTGACGACACTTACGACAAAATTACCGCACAATATCAATCTGCCAATGCCACTCTCTCGTTAGCTAAACTGGATTTGAAAGAAGCAACTATAGTCGCCCCTATCGCTGGCTTTATTGCTGAGCGTAACGCCAAGGTTGGTAACCTGACAGAATCATTCCAGCGCGCACGCATGTTCCATATAGTTCAGCAAAAAGAACTTTACGGTATTGTTTATCTACCCGAAAAAGAATTATCGAGAGTACATAAAGAACAGAAAGCTACGCTAGATTTGACCGCTTTTGGTGATCAAAAAGTGAGTGCTTTTGTGGAACGTATCAGTCCTGTTATCGATGCCAAAACCGGTACGTTCAAGGTTACTTTACGGGTGCCAAATGAATCCAATCACCTTAAAGCAGGCATGTTCGCTCAGGTTGAATTAAATTACGATACTCATCAAAATGCTACTTTACTGCCACGTAAAGCGCTTCTCACCATCGATGACAAAAAGAACGTATTTATTATTAAAGACGGAACAGCGCAAAAAGTGGCCGTCAGCGTTGGTTTTCAGGAAGGTGAATATGTGGAAATACTGCAAGGTTTGGTCGGTGATGAACAAGTAGTTATTACTGGACACCATAACTTGCGCGATAAAGCGCCTGTAGAAATAGTCAATATTAAGCAAAAAGTAAACACTCAAGAGAGTAACCCTAGCACCACAATTGCTAAAAGCTAAACCTGGGGTAACTTATGAATATTGTTGATATTGCCGTCAAACGGCCGGTGACAGTGTGGATGTTTACCTTCGCTGTTATTCTCTTTGGCATGGTGTCCTTATCCCGATTGGCGCTTAATTTATTACCCGAACTATCTTACCCAACCTTGACAATACGTACGGATTATATCGGTGCGGCTCCTGGAGAAATTGAACAATTAGTATCCAAACCTATTGAAGAAGCCATTGGCGTAGTAAAAGGTGTAAGACGCGTTACCTCTACCTCCAAAGCCGGTCAATCAGATGTTCTCCTCGAATTCGAATGGGGAATAGATATGGACATGGCAAGCCTTGAGGTACGGGAAAAACTCGACGTTTTACAACTCCCCCTAGACATCGACAAACCCATATTATTACGTTTCAATCCTAGCCTGGACCCAATTATTCGTTTTGGTTTTGGTGCTATCGCGGTCAATCCTGCAGATATCGCTAACGAGATTGCCACAAACCAACCAGAAACCAAGGGAGACAAGCCACAAAAATCCCAGGCCCTGCCGGTAGCGCTTAATGTAGAAGGAATGAAAAGGTTACGTGTATATGCTGAAGAACAGATAAAACGTAAATTGGAGTCGGTAAGTGGAGTTGCTTCGGTAAAAGTCGGCGGCGGTTTGGAAAACGAAGTACAAGTACTAATAAATCAACAGAAAACCAGTCAATTAAATATTCCTGTCAGTGAAATTATCAAACGAATTAAAGATGAAAACGTCAACTCTTCTGGTGGGCGAGTGGAAGATGGCTCTCAGGAGTATTTAGTTCGCACTCTCAATCAGTTTGAAACCCTCGATGACATACGTAATCTCTTTATAGCCACACGTGAGGGTAGGAATATACGTTTGGGTGATATCGCTACTGTGGAAGATGCCCATAAAGAACGCAGCTCAATTACCCGCTTTAATGGTTTTGAAGGAGTTGAAATTGCGATTTATAGAGAAGGCGACGCAAATACCGTTGAGGTGGCAGAAAATATTAAATTTCAGATCGAACAATTAGAAAAAGAGTTACCAGCCAATTACCAACTGCAAATGGTCTACGATCAATCACTTTTTATCTCTAGTGCTATCGATAATGTTAAATCAGCAGGTATGATTGGTGGCGTTTTAGCCATGTTTATTCTGTATTTATTTCTCCAAAACATCTGGTCAACAATTATTATCTCCATCTCAATCCCAGTGTCGATAATTGCCACATTCAATCTGATGTATGGCAATGATATTAGTTTAAATATCATGAGCTTAGGGGGTATTGCCCTAGCGATTGGATTGTTGGTAGATAATAGTATTGTGGTGTTGGAAAATATCGACCGCCACAAAAAAAATAACCTTAACTTTATGCAAGCAGCGGCGGCGGGAACAAAAGAAGTCTCAATGGCAATTGTTGCTTCTACGTTGACCACAATGGCGGTGTTTTTTCCCTTAGTATTTGTAGAAGGAATAGCAGGACAACTTTTCGGAGATCAGGCACTCACCGTGACCTTTGCCTTAGCCGCATCACTTATTGTTGCCTTGACCTTGATCCCAATGTTGGCAGCACGGGAAAACACCAAAGAACAGACAGCGCAATTAGATCTTGGGCCAGTCGAGGAAAAATCATTACCAAATTCCAAAATAGCTTGGTTTTTTCATTATCTAGGTTTGCCCTTTAAATTACTCATTAAACTGGTGTTCTACTATTTACCCTTGAGTATTGTAAGTCTATTGGTATTTACATTTAGACTCTTGAGTAAAGTTTTCGGCTGGTTACTACGCCCCCTTTTGTGGGTTTTCAATAAATCTTTTACCAGCTTAGAAAATGTTTATTTGAAGGGACTAAAAATAGCATTAAAAACCAGAACTTTACTACTCAGCGTGGTTGTAGCTGCTTCAGCTCTATCGGTATTATTACTGCCACAAATTGGTATGGAACTAATCCCTTCTATGTCTCAGGGAGAGTTCTATGTTGAAGTCAATTTACCCACAGGTTCAAAGTTAGAGAACACTGATCGTGTATTGACGGATTTAGCAGCATTCACTAAACAACAAACTGGGGTCCAACGCACTTACACCCTGGCTGGAACCGGCAGCTTAATGAATGTATCTGCTAGTCAAGGAGGAGATTATTGGGGTAAGTTAAATGTTGTTATGGGCTACGAAAGCACGCCAGAAGATACCCAAAAAGTGATGAATGCAATGCGCGAATATCTAAAACAACAAGCTGGAGTTCAAAGTAAATTTGGCCATCCGGAATTGTTTAGTTTTGCCACTCCACTCGAAATCGAGCTAGTAGGTTATGACCTTAGTAAGCTGCGAGATTACAGCGATAAAATTGCTGAAACTCTGCAGAATGATAATCGTTTCGCTGACATCAAAACATCCTTACAAGCTGGTAACCCAGAATTAAAAGTTAAATTTGACCATTCTAAATTGGCTCAGCTAGGTCTCAACGCTCCTGATGTTTCTAAACTTATCGCCGCCAAGATTGGTGGAGAAGTGGCTAGTAAATTCAGTGTTGAAGATCGTAAAGTAGATATATTGGTCAGAACCATGGAACAACAACGTGATTCGGTCGCCGATATCGGCCAAATGATTGTCAATCCAGGTTCCAGCCCTTCCATCCCTCTTGATGCAGTAGCTACTATCAGCAGATCTATCGGTCCAAGTGAAATCACTCGTATAGGGCAACAGCGGGTAGCGATAATTTCAGCCAATTTACATTACGGGGATTTAGGTGAAGCGGTAGTTGCGGCACAACAACACCTTACTCAGTTAACTTTGCCCGTGAATATGCAAGCCAGGGTGGCCGGACAAAGTGAAGAAATGGATGCGAGTTTTAGTTCACTCAAGTTCGCCTTAGCTTTGGCTGTTTTTTTGGTTTATTTAGTGATGGCATCACAGTTTGAATCCCTACTCCATCCACTGCTAATATTGTTTACAGTGCCCCTAGCGTGCGCAGGTTCAATTTATGGGCTGTATTTAACAGGTACCAATATCAGCGTAGTGGTATTTATTGGTTTGATCATGTTGGCGGGTATTGTCGTCAATAACGCTATCGTGCTGATAGATAGAATTAATCAGCTACGGGAGGCGGGAGTTGAAAAAACCGCTGCCATAATTGAGTCAGCACAAAGCCGATTGCGTCCCATATTAATGACTACACTTACCACCTCTCTCGGTTTGCTACCGATGGCGATTGGTGTAGGAGAAGGTGCGGAAATTCGCACACCGATGGCGATAACTGTCATATGCGGTTTATTATTTGCCACAGTCCTTACCTTGTTTTTCATCCCGGTGATATATAGTTTATTCGATCGTAAAAAATTTGCTGTTGATCTAAAACTTCCAGTTTCCGAAACACGGGAGACAGTTTATGGATAAGTTTGAAACTGCGGGGGCAGCTCTGGCATCTTTTGCTATGCGCCGCCCTGTCACTGTTTGCATGGGATTTTTGTCAATGCTCTTGTTTGGCATTATCGCCAGTCAATTATTGCCTTTAGAAAAATTTCCCAGTATCGACATTCCTGAAATCGCCATCCGCATTCCCTATCAAGATGCGACGCCTTCAGAAGTAGAGAAAATGATCACTCGTCCGGTTGAGGAAGCACTGGCAACTATGTCAGGAATAAAGCGCTTAAGTTCTCGCTCAAATGAGGACGCCGCAGAAATCCAACTGCAGTTCGCCTGGGATGAAAACCTTAAAGCTAAGGGTATAGAAGCGAGAGAAAAAATTGACGCGATCCGCGGCTCATTGCCCAGTGATGTTGAGCGAATTCTGGTTTATCAGTTTAACACCAGCGATATGCCCATATTTCAAATGCGCGTATCCAGTGAACGTGATTTATCCAATGCCTACGATCTGCTTGAACGTAATCTAAAAATGCCCATCGAACGTGTGCCCGGAGTATCCAAGGTGGAGCTTTATGGCGTGCTTAAAAAACAGATATCTATAAGTCTGGATCCCAAGCTAATAACTGCACTTCAAATTGATACCAATCAATTGGTAAAAACACTACGAGACGCAAATTTCTCTATGAGTGCCGGACAATTTGTCGATGTAGATTATGGTCAAAAGATCACCGTAAACCCCCAGGGGGAATTTACCAGTATCGACGAAATAAACGATTTGTTAGTTAATAGAACAGTGCGTTTAAGTGATATAGCCGAAGTTAAATACGAAACTCCGCGACGCACAGAAGGACGTCACCTTGACCAATCATATGCCGTAGGTTTTAACATATACCGGGAATCTACAAGTAATTTGGTTGAAGTGTCTGATCGTGTAATGAAAGTCATTGACGAGGCTAATCTAAATCCTGCATTCAATGGTATCAATCTATTTATTATGCAAAATGAAGCTGAGAGCGTCACCTCTTCCCTGACAGATTTGCTCAGTGCTGGATTAATCGGGGCCTTATTATCAGTCATCGTGTTGTATGCTTTTTTACGTAATCTGACCACTACAATGATTGTCGTATTATCCGTGCCGTTTTCGATATGTATCACCCTAGGTTGCATGTATGCGATGGGCTACACCATCAATATTCTGTCCATGATGGGGTTAATGTTGGCGGTGGGTATGCTGGTGGACAATGCAGTAGTCGTAACTGAAAGCATATATCAAGAAAAAGATAAAAATCCGGATCCGATTGCCGCAACCAAAGCCGGCGTTGGAAAAGTCAGTCTGGCAGTGATTGCAGGCACAGCGACAACTGCGATTGTCTTTTTGCCGAATATTGTTGGTGAAAAAGTCAATATAACAATATTTTTAGAGCATGTTGCCATTGCAATTTGCATCTCCTTGTTTGCCTCCCTGTTACTCTCTCAAACCCTGATCCCTCTGCTCACAAGCAGACTTAAACAAACATCAAAACCGAAAACAGCCAAAGTAAGCATGCTTGCGCTTAAATATGAGAAAATCCTCAACTGGACATTGAAGCATCAGGGGGCTACCTGCGTAATAGCTATTCTTTTGCTATTGAGTACCGCCATTCCTATGCAGTTTGTTACCAGTGATGACGATGCTAATAACGACAATAATCGCGTGTGGATGAACTATGATATTCAGGGCAGTTATAGCCTGGATGAAGTAGAAAAAACCGTGACTAAAATGGAAAAATACTTATACGCCAATCAAGAAGAGTTTTATATAAAACAAGTTTACACCTACTACACTGCCGGATTTGCTGTCTCAGGTATAACCCTTGTAGATAATTTAC
Organism: Paraglaciecola sp.; assembly: GCA_047622205.1. GTDB lineage: Bacteria > Pseudomonadota > Gammaproteobacteria > Enterobacterales > Alteromonadaceae > Paraglaciecola. The sequence goes on along the minus strand of JBLHNW010000052.1, from coordinate 75 downwards.
CGATAAAACAGTCTGAGCTAAAGAAACGTATCAAAGAAAAACTACCTAGTTTTGCCAGAGCGCGACCATCGTTTC
>JBLHNW010000051.1:0-13230 GCA_047622205.1 Paraglaciecola sp. | reverse complement strand
CTGTTAATTGTGCTCTGACAAACTACCTGCAAGTGCATCGCTCATACCTGGTTGCTGTAGATGTAATTGAGAAAGTTCTCAAACATGTTGGCAGCCAATATGAACTTATGATCGACGGCGGAAATACTATCCCACTTGGGCGCAGCTATTACTCGGCCGTAAAGGAAGTGCTGGAGCGCACTTAAGTTATAAAGCAAATTTATCTGGATAATTCATACGGGTTTAACCGACTAGTTATGCCGGCAGTATTTACGAAGGCAGTGGCCCGAGGGAGTAAAATAATAGGTGGTATGGGTATATACCCTAAACATCCGCAAAAACAAAACCCCAGCTAAATAGCAGGGGTTTTGTTAATGTGCTGAAAAACGTGCCTGGTAGCGCGTTTTTAATTTCTGGGACCTTATTCGTCTTCTTCTACCAGAGTCATAAGTGAGGTATTACCGCCAGATGCTGTGGTATCTATGCTGACAGTTTTTTCTGTCAATAAACGTTGGATCAAGTGGTCATAATACTCTGCTGTAATAACAGGTAATATTGCCCCTGTACGTTTGGCTAACATTTGTACCATATAGCTGGAACGATCACTTTCACTGTCTACTACCACACCCGCTAGGGCGTCTTCGGCTAATAATGGCTGCAGGTGATGCAACTTCGCAACCTGGAATGCGCCTTCAGGTGCGCCTGTGGCAATAAACTGTTCGCGGAATTCTAAGGCTTCCGCGTAAAAAAGCTCAGATACCACTGAAATCACAACATTTCCCGTTGCCAAAGCGGTCACGATAGATAAAACCCAATACTCAAATGTCACGTTTTTATCGGCAAAACAGACTATTATCCCTCTGGGTTCCAGGTATAACACATTGGACTCACCCGTTGGCCCCGGCAGTACCTTGGGTTTTTTCAAACGTCTTTCTATACTGATCAACTGCGAACGGGCCGCGGCTAAGGTGGAATTTAAATCATCGGCTAATTCTTCCACCTTATCTACTTTGGCAATAGTTGCGAGTAATTGACGGACTGAAGATAAACGGGTGTTTAAATCCGTTAAAGGCCATTCAGGCTCTGTAGTGCGGGCATTTTTCATCATCTGAGCTGCTTCTTGCTCGGCCTCACTATTACTTTTAAGCGCTATATCTGTGTTTAGTAACGATTCACTAACAGCTCGTGGAGTGGATTTTTCTAGCATAAGGCGTGGTAAGTAATTGGGGCCACCGGCTTTAGGGCCAGTTCCAGACAGACCACGGCCGCCAAATGGCTGAACACCCACTACAGCGCCAATCATATTGCGGTTTACATAAACGTTGCCGGCGCGGGATAGTTTAATTAACTCCATGGCTCTGGCATCAATTCGAGTATGAATGCCCATGGTCAAACCAAAACCTGTTGCATTAATTTTTTCTACTGTTGTTTCTAGCTCATCTGCCTTGAAGCGCACTATGTGCACACAAGGGCCAAATACTTCGCGTTTGAGTACTGAAATATCTGCAATTTGATAAAGTTTGGGCGCGAAGAATGTGCCGTTGTTAGCTGGCACCTTACACTCATATAACAAGGTTGCATTTTGTTGCATCTCTTCGGCATGGGCTTGCAAATTCGTCAAGGCTTTTTGGTCAATAACCGGGCCAATGTCGGTTGACAGATAGCCGGGATCACCAACACTTAATTCTTTAAGTGCGCCGATTAACATTTCAGTGACGGTATCGGCGATCTCTTCTTGCAAAAACAACACACGAAGCGCTGAACAGCGTTGCCCTGCACTTTGAAAACCTGAAGCGATGACGTCATCAACAACTTGCTCAGGTAAGGCCGTTGAGTCAACAATCATACAGTTTTGGCCTCCTGTTTCGGCGATCAAAGGGACCTGTTCACCGCCTCTTTCAGCCAAAGCGTTAGCGATAACATTACCGGTAACAGTTGAACCGGTAAACATAACCGCTTTGATTCTCTCATCTGGCAACAGGACTTTTCCTACATCAGGTCCTGCAGCGATCACAGACTGCACAACACCTGCGGGTAATCCTACATATTCCATTAACTGTAATGCGCGCAGAGCAATCAAACTGGTTTGTTCTGCGGGTTTAGCAATCACGGTATTACCGGTTACGAGTGCTGCAGCCACTTGTCCTAAAAAGATGGCCAAGGGAAAATTCCACGGACTGATACACAACACCACACCCCGTGGCGCAAACCTGTCATCTTCTGCGAGTTCTTCAGCCCGGGCGGCATAATAGCGACAGAAATCTACGGCTTCACGGATCTCGTCTACCCCATCTTTAGTCACTTTTCCTGCTTCTTTTATACACAGGGCAATAAGTTCATCCATATTGCGCTCAAGTATGTCTGCGGTGCGGCGTAACAAATCTGCTCGTTCGCTCATCGGCGTTTGTGACCAACTAGCAAAAGCATTGTGTGCACTGGTTAATTTGTCTGCCATTTGCTGCTGCGTATCGAAGTGATGAAAACCAATTATTTCATCCACGTTTGCTGGGTTGCGCACTGCATGACAACCTTCAGGCAGTTGTTCTTCGCTTAACAAGTGCTCGTCAAACCAGCGATCAACTGCTGTTTTGAGTGGAGTGATCTGATTAATATCGGTGACATCAAGGCCTTTGGAGTTGTCTCGTTCTTTTCCAAACAAAGCAATGGGCTTCTGAATCTGGTCGTTATATTTATGTTTCAGCCGTTGAGTTTTTTCAACCGGATCTTCCAGTAAGGCTTCTACTGGTCTGGATTCGTCGACTATGGCATTTACAAAGGAAGAGTTTGCGCCGTTCTCAAGCAAGCGACGTACTAAATACGCCAATAAATCTTCATGCTCGCCCACAGGGGCGTAAATACGACATTGGATGTTTTCAATGGTGACGATCTGATCATACAGGCTGTCACCCATACCGTGCAGGCATTGAAACTCAAAGCCCTCTTTGTCATCACCGGCTAATTCAATAATGACCGCTGCGGTGTAAGCGTTATGAGTAGCAAATTGCGGGTAAATAGTGTCACGATAATCCAACAAGCGATTCGCACAGGCATGATATGAGACGTCGGTAGAAGACTTACGGGTAAACACCGGGAAGTGTTCTAAACCATCTCTTTGGGCATTTTTTATTTCAGTATCCCAATATGCACCTTTTACTAGTCTCACCATCATTTTGCGGCCGACTTTTTTGGTCAGTGCTCGCAACCAGTCGATAACATATAGGGCCCGCTTTTGATAAGACTGCACAGCCAAACCAAAACCGTTCCACCCTTTAAAGTCAGGATCACTGAATACTTGTTCAATAATATCTAGAGAGATATCCAGACGTTCTGACTCTTCAGCATCGACTGTTAATCCAATATCGTATTGTTTAGCTAGCAAACACAATTGTTTTAGTTTGGGCGGTATTTCTGCCATGACCCTGTCTCTGTGGGTGAATTCATAGCGGGGATGAATGGCTGATAACTTAACTGAGATCCCTGGGCTTCTTCTGGGACCTTTATCATTTGCAGCCTGACCAATGACTTTTATCGCTTGTGCATAAGCATTAAAATAGTCGTCGGCATCTTTCTGGGTTCTGGCACCTTCACCGAGCATGTCATAGGAATAAACGTAACCTTTACGCTCTTTATCTTCAGCCCGTTGCACCGCATCTTCGATGGTTTCGCCCATTACAAACTGTTGCCCCATAACCTTCATGGCTATGTTCATGGCTTTACGAATAACAGGCTCGCCAACCTTACCCAAAGTTTTTTTCAGGAAGCCAAATTGATTGCGTTGATTGGCATAGTTAACCAAACCACCGGTCAACAGCAAACCCCATGATGAAGCGTTGACAAATAGTGAGTCGCTGTTGCCTAGATGTGAACTCCATTGGCCTTTGGATAACTTATCGCTGATCAATTTGTCTTGAGTACGTTTGTCTGGCACCCGCAACAAGGCTTCTGCCAGACACATCAATACCACGCCTTCAGCGGAAGATAGTGAGTATTCGTTGAGGAGTGCTTCAACCACACCTGTGCCTTCCTGATCGTTACGAATTTGCAGCACCATTTTACGTGCTCGATCCCAGGCCCGGCTGCGGGCACGCATATTGACTTCTGCATCTGGCAGAATATGTTCAACGGCAAGGTCTTCGTCGATTCGATAAAAATCTCGAATTTTTTGACGAATGGCAGACTTAGTGACTAGGTTACCGTTAAACAACATATGTAACTCCAAATAGGCTGGAAAATGAAACTCAAAAGTGTGCTCTTTTTTAAGCTCACTCAATGTGTCGGAGAGTATATAGACAGCATCTAGTGGCGACAATGTTTGTGGTAAGTAATGCCCGGAAAAAAAGCACTGTGTTGTATGCGTTTTCGTTTTGATTTCTGCACATCCTCCCAACAGCCCTAAAGACTAATAACATCTGAACCACAGAGTGCACTGAGAACACAGAGTAAATAGCTTTAGCGCTTACATGGCAACTATCAAACCAAGGGATTTTATTACTTAGTAAATTGTTCGGATTGGGATCTAAGTAATTACTTATACAGGTGTATCCAGATCAAATTCATGAAGTTTTAAACGCCTTTACTGCAACCTTCTCCAGAAAAAAATCACTTAATCATCACGTTATCACCAAGCTTGGATCCAGATTAAAAGCTAAATTAACACCATCAACTAAGAGGCGAGACCGGTGAGTGGGCTCACCCATTAACCAAATTAACTTAATTTAACTAAGGAGAAGTAGGATGAATATTGATGATTCAAACCCAAAGGTTAACGCAACTCTTATGATAGGTAGTTATTATCCGAATACAGGCATCGAAACTAAGAGAGATAGCGCTTACGACTATCATCCAGGTATCTTAATTGTCATGTTGTTATGTGCAGTCGCATTAGCCAATTACTTTAGTTGGCCCATGTATCATCCCGGTGAATTTGCTTACTCGCAAAAGCAAACATACGCAAGCACCGCAAACAAGGCTTGTCTAGTAAACCACTCGCACTCTGCACATAGCGACTTACTTAATAGTTCAGATCTCTATGCAACACCTGCATGGGCAATCAAACATACTAGTTATTCACAAAAATAGGAGAAAAGCATGGGTATGTTAATGCCCAATATATTCATTCACAACTCTTAGCCTGCATGGCCGGAAGAGAAGGATGACTTTGCAAATCCAGTGCGAATGAGAAGCAAGGACGATCTCCAGAAAATAGCCTACCTTATTCAAAAATGGCAAAAATAAGTGAGCAGATTATAGAGGTGTTGATCGACAGCCAATAATTATCAAAATTACTCAGACACTCATTATAATATAGTGCAATACAACGGGCCCCTTCGACTTGTTATCATGGCTGTCCTGTTAATTCTTGCTCTGTTAATTCTTTCTACTCATCTCAACAGGAAAGTAGGCGATGACAGGGATAGCCCGAGTGCAAATTGTCAGGAGTAATATGCACCGCTAACATTCTTCAGCCCTTCAGCCATTCAAGTATAGGGATGTACCTAAGTGAATTTCTCTCTCCATCAATATAACTCTTAGTTATAGAACTTTTTTCACCTTAATTTCACATCTAAAACCTTACAGTGCCTCTTTACTTAATTTCTTACATCATCTTGGATAAAACTATGTTGAAAAAAGGCCTGGCACTATTTGTTATATTTGCAGCCGCACTTGGCTTGTTGTGGTACCTGCTCTTCGCGTTAAAAGAGATCCCTGTGCCTGAGGCTGAGATCATCAGCACTTATCAATATCAAACGCCTTCACAAATAAATTTTCTGTTAACAGCAATTAATGAAAAACAGTTTAATTTTACTTACACCAGCTTTGACGGTGCCACGGTTAATGGTCGAATTAGTTACCCCAAAGAGCAAGTAGGGCAAAAATACCCGGTATTGATAGGGGTTTCTGCCATGGGGAGAAACTATAAACGTTGGTGGGTAGATTCATACAAGGAAAGGCCTACAGTTACGCAAGTAAATAAAATTGGAAATCTGGCAACCGAGCAAGGTTATGTCTTAATTTCTATTGATTCTCGTTTTCATGGTGATCGCAAGAAACCCGAACGGAGCTTAAGTTCTATTATGTTTGACTTGAATGTTTGGGGTGATAAAAAAGATTACCAAGGGATGATCATCGACACCACAAAAGATTTAAGAGTGCTGTTAGATTGGATAGAAAGCCAGCCGCAACTTGATAACCAGCGTATCGCTGTAGCGGGTTACAGTATGGGTGCACAAATTAGCCTATTGTTAAGTGCTTTAGATGAGAGGATTAGTAAAACATTAGCCATAGTGCCACCTTTTATAGATGACAAATTGGCATTAGTTGCTCCTAAAAACTTACTCGTCAATATAAAAAACCAGCATGTATGGTTGTTAAGTGGCAATGATGATGAAAATGCCTCTGAAGTTGATAATGACTATATTTATCAACTAATTCCTAGTCAGTATAAGAAGCATATTAAATTCGAGGAAGGGCACATTTTGCCTGAGGACTATCCTCAAAAAATAGTTGATTGGTTGACAATAAAAAATTAAATACAAAAATGGCTCCTGATGGAGCCATTTTTTTTCTAAACAGGTTAAAGTTGCAGGAGTAGTTTCTAGGCGAAATTTAATGCCTAATGAGATCACTATTTTTATATTTTCTCAGCAAGAAGTTTACTGTCTCAATTAGCTTGAATGTGTTGAGTAGGAAATGGCATTTTTCAACGATAGGGAAATTCAGAGACACCCGTCATAATAATAGAAACGGCAAGGACAATAATAATGCAACAAGCCCGCCTTCCCTCACTACTCGAAATTATTACCTTGGCGTTCATGCTCATCGGCGTCATATTTCTATTTGTTAGTGTTTTAGAAATAGCAATTCAACTTTCATTGTTGGTCTGCTGGTTTTTAGTCATGGGGCTTGGAAAGATACTGGGACTTAGTTATGCGAAAATGCAACAAGGCTTGACCACAGGTATTAGTCACGGCATGGAAGCCATTCTGGTATTGGTTGCTGTCGGTGCGCTAATTGGCAGCTGGATGGCTGGTGGTATTGTGCCTAATATAATTTTTCTCGGCCTGTCCATCATGGATCCTAATATATTCCTGCTCGCTGCCTTTATTATCTGCGCAATAACCTCCCTTGCTACGGGCACCTCATTCGGTACCGTTGGAACCGCCGGTATTGCAATGATAGGTATCGGAGCAAGTTTTGGTTTCCCATTGCCTTTAGTCGCTGGCGCTGTAATCTCTGGCGCTTATGTAGGGGATAAGTTATCTCCTTTGTCAGACACCACCGTCATGACCGCATCACTATGTAAAGTCGAGCTAGTTGCTCATATTAAGTCAATGCTTTACGTCAGTGTTCCCGCATTTACCTTAGCGGGCTTATTATTTCTAATTGTAGGTTTCAGCTATGGTAGCGATGGCAATACCAGTCGTGCTGATGAAGTGATGACAGCTATTTCAGCTCAATACACAATTGCCTGGTATATGTTTGTACCTGCATTGGTAGTCATCGCTTTACTCGTATTGAAACTTCCCTCCGTGCCAGTGATCTGCTTTGGCGCAGTGCTAGGTGTCATCTGGGCATATACATTTGAACAACAATCTATCACCACTGCTATTTCAACCTTATATACCGGCAACAAAATTAACTCAAATGTTGAATTCCTTAATATATTGCTTAATCGTGGTGGCATAGTTTCGATGTTGGAAGTGATTATCTTGGTGATACTCGCATTAGGTCTGGGTGGCCTGATGGAAGTCACCGGAGTACTTACCACGATATCAAAAGGAATTCAGCGCTGGGCGACTAATCTGAGTCGATTAGGTTTCTCCACTATATTTGCCGGCTTTATAGGAAACTTTTTTGGTGGAGCCGCCTATGTTTCGCTGATTACTGCCAGCGCCCTTACCGCCAAAAATTACGATCAGTTAGGAGTAGACAGACGGGTATTGTCGAGAAATACTGAAGCTGGAGGGACGATTACCACACCAATGATACCTTGGACCGATGGGGGGGTGTTTATGGCCTCCACATTAGGCATTGCAACCATGTCTTACCTCCCTTTTCTTTGGTATCACTTTTTTGTTCTCATCTTCTCTGCTTCGTATTGTTATTTTAATTGGTTTTGTTTCTCACCTAAACTCCCTAATAGCAATTTAACATCCGCTACACCGACAACGAAAACAACGCTTGGATAGCTACAGAGATCCCCATCATATTAAAGTGCAATAAAGCGGCTTTCTTCGACTTGTTATCATGGCTGTCCTGTTAACTCTCGGAGTGCACATAGTAATTATGTTTAAAGTTGATGTAGTACCAATTAAACAGCGATATTTTTTTAGCCCGAGAAGCTTTTTGCGATGGGTGTCTATGTAATTCCTGTTGACATCACGGGAGCGGCCATATGTCTCTATGTATTTCTTTTTTAAAATGAATTCTGTTCAGACTAGTCAAATTACCTTCAGTCCTGTATACACAATAGTGTGACTAAATAATGCTCAAAATAAATTCCATGGAGAATGGGAATATTATTCAATAATAATAAATAGAAATAATGGAGTATAAACAATGAAAAAGGTCATGGGATTTTGGCGCTGTTGGGGATTAGTCGTCGGCATCGTGATTGGTAATGGTATTTTCATGTTACCTGCTGTTTTGGCTCCATATGGCAAAATGAGCTTGCTGGGTTGGGTATTAGCGGGTGTTGGTACCATATTTATTGCTTTGATGTTCGGTTTGTTGGCCAAGCGAAATCCTTTGGTCGGCGGTCCTTATGCCTATACGCGAGAAGCATTTGGTGACCTTGCCGGGTTCTTAATTGGCTGGGGTTATTGGATAGCCGTTATTACTGCAGTTGCTGCTGGTTCTTTGGCTGTAACTGGTTATCTCGGAGTTTTCTTTCCTGATATAACTCAAAGTCCATTGCTTAGTGCCATTGTCTCTCTGTCCTTAATTTGGCTGGTTACTGGATTCAATGTTGTAGGTGTAAAAGCTTCCAGTACTTTTCAATTAGTCACCTCACTATTTAAAATCTTGCCTCTTTTTATCATTGCTGGTGGAGGCTTATTCATCGGTGAATTTTCGGATTCGGCGATAACCGCTCCCAAAGATGAAGCAACGTTCCAAAATATTTCAGAAATGATCATGATCATTATGTGGGCGTATATTGGTGTTGAAGCGGTTACTTTACCTTCAGATGATATGATCCTACCTCAAAAAAATATACCTAAGGCACTCATTGTAGGCACTCTTACCGTAATGGCAGTTTATTTGCTGGTTTCCTATGCAGTCATGGCGCTAGTTCCTTTGGACACTTTAGCGAACTCAACTTCGCCCATCGCTGAAGCGGCATCGGTTATTCTTGGCCCTTGGGGCGCAGGACTGATTGCTATTGTCGCGCTGGTATCAATAATTAGTAACTTAAATGCTAACGTTTTTATTGTTGGAGTTATGCCACAAGCGATGTCCCAGGACAAAATATTCCCAAAATATTTTGCCAGTTTGAATAAATCAGGTGCACCCGGGGTAGCAATTGTATTTTCTGGTGTATTAGCTTCGATGTTAGTGGTTATGAATTTTTCTGATGGCTTGATAGGAGCTTTTAAGACTCTGATATTATTGTCAACACTAGCAACAATGTTACCTTACGTCACTTCGGCTATGGCTGAGTTGGTACTGCAGAGAAAGGAACATTCTGAGAATAACAAAAGAAAATGGTCGTCTCTTATAATAGCGCTTGCCGCTTTAATATTTTCTATTTTCGCACTGATTGGTTCAGGCTTGATGATTGCATTGCAAGGTACGATTTTAATTGCTGCAGGACTACCTTTTTATTATTGGTCCAAAAAACGGGGCGAAATCATTTTGGCCAATTCATAATATTTTCTAGAAACGTTTGAAGATCTATCTTAGATAAATCGTAGAATATTTACAGATACAGTCATGATAATAAAGTGCGATAAAATGGATTTTTTCGATTTATTATCAAGGCTGTGCTGTTAATTTTGAATAAAAAAGAGGGTGAGAAGATAGTTATTCTTACTGCCCCTAAAACCGCCACTTACCTCCTATGTGTCTATGTAAATAATCATAAGTGCAACTCGTTATTATGATGGACGTACACAAACCTAATATCAGTTTTCTCTTTCCAATAATTACAGAGACACCCATCGTAATAAAGTACAACAAACGGATTTCTTCGACTTGTTATCATGGCTGTCCTGTTAACTTCCTGGTCGTTATAACTTTGGCTTGTATTTCACCTGGTGGGACCGTTGGATGGCTACTGAGCACCCTGAGTACCACAAGAAATTTGAACAGAATGCTGTCCACTATCGTGTCGCGACCAAGCCTGTTTTAGGCATAAGCCCAGAAGATTGAAATATGAAGGATTTACGCGGACACCCATTCTAATAAAATGCTATAAACAAATTTCTTCGACTTGCTAGCATGGCTGCCGTGTTAACTTAGTAAGTCCATTAAGCTATATGTTTATAGCTCGTTTAATTCGATGTTTTACGATTGTTTATACGATTATTATTGTTTGAACATGATTGTTATCTTATCTGCCATACCAATTAATTGTCCGAGGCAGTATTTACTATGAACATTTCAATAGTAGCAAAGGATTATGAGTTAACGGAAGCCATCAGAATTGAAATAATAAGCAAACTAAATCTTACTTTAAACCGTTGTGGAAAAAGAATTCGCAAGGCTGAAATAACTCTGTCAAAACAGATCAATTCAGCGGGACACACTGAGAAACTGTGTGTTATGAAGATGAGGGTCAACCATTTAAGAACATTAGCGACAAAAACCATTTCAAGCAGCATGACTGAAGCGATTAACAGTAGCTTAGTGATACTTCGTGATAGGCTTGAAGGAAAAATACATAAATAAAAAAGCAGTTAAGTAATGATTCTGTTGCCTTTTCTAGACATTGTGTGAAAAATATCCCCAAATTATCTTTTTATAGAGCGACCACTTTTTGAAGCTGTTTAATCATATTAACTTAACTAATATTGGTGGTGACGTTTTTGGAGGACTAACGGCGGCAATTGTTTCTTTGCCGTTGGCCTTAGCCTTTGGTATTGCATCTGGCGCAGGTGCTGAAGCGGGCATATATGGTGCAATAATCATCGGTTTATTCGCCTCGGTATTTGGAGGCACAGCTACTCTCATTTCCGAACCAACTGGTCCTATGACAGTTATTATGTCGGCGGTTATTGTCAATATGCTGGCTGCCAACCCTGAAAATGGCATGGCGATGGCATTTACTGTGGTGATGATTGCAGGATTGTTTCAAATCACTTTTGGCTTACTCAAGCTAGGCAAGTACATCACGCTTATGCCATATAGTGTGATATCAGGATTTATGTCCGGTATAGGATTGATTCTGATCATTATGCAACTGGCACCATTCCTTGGACAAAGCGTACCAGCCGGAGGTGTGGTTGGAACCTTGTTCGAATTGCCCAGCCTGCTGAAGAACATCAATTTCCTTGAAGTTAGCTTAGGCTTAGGCACTATCGCTATATTATTGTTTACCCCCAAGAAAGTAAAAAAGCGTATACCGCCACAACTCATTGCTTTGGTGGTGATAAGTTTAATCTCAGTGCTATTGTTTAGCAGCGATAGCATACAACGTATTGGCCAAATCGATATTGGTCTGCCTTCCTTGGTAGTACCTACATTCACCGCGGACCAAATGACTATTATGTTATTGGACGGTATGGTGCTGGGCATGCTCGGCTGTATTGACTCGATGTTGACTTCAGTTATCGCAGATAATTTAACCCGGACCGAGCATAAGTCTGACAAGGAGCTAATTGGCCAAGGGTTAGGCAACCTGGCATCAGGATTATTTGGTGGCTTACCCGGTGCTGGTGCCACTATGGGAACAGTGGTCAACATACAATCTGGTGCACGGACAGCACTCTCTGGCATTGCAAGGGTTTTGATTTTAACTGTCGCCATCTTTGGAGCTGCTTCATTGCTCGAGGTCATTCCTTTGGCATTGTTGGCCGGAATTGCCGCTATGGTTGGTTTCAATATTTTAGACTGGAGTTTTATTAAGCGCTCTCACCGTGTGTCGTGGCAATCGACAATAGTGATGTATTCCGTGATGTTGTTGACGGTATTTGTAGATTTGATAGTGGCTGTTGGGGTAGGGGTATTTATTGCCAATATACTGATCATTGAAAAACTTAGTAACTCCCAAGAATCGAGCATTAAAGCAATTAGTGACATGGACGACAATGTTCCCCTATCAGACCGGGAAAATACTATTCTAAACCAAGCCAATGGCAATATTTTGTTGGTTTATCTAAGTGGGCCTTTAATTTTTGGGGTTTCCAAAGCGCTGTCCCGTAAGCATGAACAAATTGAAAGGCACAATATTATTGTGATTGATTTGTCTGATGTTTCCTTGATAGACGATACCATTTCACTGGCCATTGAAAACACTATCAAACAGGCAATTGAGAATGATAAGCGGGTTTATCTGGTGGTAAAAACCGATAAAACAAGGGAAAAATTGGAACGCATGGGCATGGTAGAACTGCTTGGCGAAAAGAGGGTAGTGAGCAACCGGACAAACGCATTGGAAATGGCTGCAAAAGACTGGGAGTTAATGTCGGCCAATAGTTAGCAATAAAGTGAAATCACCTAGACACCCATCATAATAAATGGCTATAAAACGGAATTCTTCGACTTGTTATCATGGCTGCCGGCCTAAGTTTTCTTTCTTTTAAGCTGTTTATAGATTTTAGTTCGAGCTTACCCAGTGATTTTTAGTCGCTGGGTAGTTCACTTACTGACGGTTTAATCAGGCTTATCGGTCACAGCTCCGGTAGAAGCAGAGCTTACTGTTCTAGCATACTTTGCTAGCAGTCCTCTGGTATATCTAGGTGCAGGCTTTTGCCAGTTGAGCTTCCTCCTAGCCATTTCTTCATCATTAATGTTGAGCGTCACCTCACGACTTTGCGCGTCAATAGTGATGCTATCACCATTTTCTACAAGTGCGATGGCACCACCCTCGAATGCTTCGGGCGTGATATGGCCGACTACAAAACCTCTACTGCCACCCGAAAAACGACCATCGGTAATGAGCGCGACATCGTTGCCTAAGCCTTTGCCCATAATTGCTGAGGTGGGGCTCAACATTTCACGCATGCCAGGACCTCCTCTCGGACCTTCGTAGCGGATCACAACCACGTCACCGGCTACCACTTGGCCATCAATTATAGCGGCAAAACCTTG
>JBLHNW010000050.1:0-13238 GCA_047622205.1 Paraglaciecola sp. | reverse complement strand
AGCGTCAACTATGTTGGTATATCTCAGCGCATCGAAGACGAGAGCGAACGGGAGCGATTAAAAGCACTGGTACAAGAATTCTGCAGCGAGAATGGTGGTTTTATATTACGCACAGCAGCGGAAGGCGTGAAAGAGCAGGAGTTGGTTCAGGACGCTGATTTCCTGCGCCGATTGTGGGAAAAAATTCGTTCCAGAATGAAGCAAAAATCGCACATTTTGTATGAGGATTTGCCGCTTGCCAGACGCGTTTTGCGAGACTTTGTTGGCACTACTTTAGATCGTATCCGAATTGACTCAAAACTGTCTTTTCAGGAGTTGCAGCTCTTTACCAAAGAATATGTGCCGGAATTGAACAAATTACTTGAGTATTATCCTGGTGAGCGACCCATTTTTGACTTGTATGATGTTGAAAATGAGGGCCAACGAGCACTAGAGCGCCGAGTTGATTTAAAGTCTGGAGGGTATTTAATTATCGACCAAACCGAGGCGATGACGACCATAGACATCAACACCGGTGCATTTGTTGGGCACCGAAACTTGGAAGAGACTATATTTAATACCAATATCGAAGCCACTCAAGCAATAGCCCGACAGCTAAGGTTACGTAATTTGGGCGGCATGATCCTAACTGATTTTATCGATATGACAGATCAAGATCATAAGCGCCGTGTAATGCACAGTTTGGAGGCTGCAACCAGCAAAGATAGAGCAAAAATCAACATTCATGGCTTTACTGCGTTGGGCTTAATTGAAATGACACGAAAAAGAACACGCGAAAGTTTGGAACATATATTGTGTGGAGAGTGTCCTGTATGTAAGGGCCGTGGTTCGGTCAAAACGGTAGAAACCGTTTGTTTTGAAATTATGCGCGAAATTGTCCGTGTCAATCGGGCTTATGATGCAGATAAATTTGTTGTATACGCTTCGCCCGCTGTGGTCGAGACATTGCTTGGCGAAGAATCTCATATGTTGGCCGAATTGGAAGTATTTGTGAGCAAACAAATTAAGGTACAAACTGAATTGTTATACAACCAAGATAAGTTCGATGTGGTAATGATGTGAAACCCGCATCGTTCTATGCCGCTTATATTGTTAAAAAGCTCTGGGCACTTATCGCCGTAACAGTAGTATTGGTGGCGGTTACTCTTAGCATATTACGCTATTCAGTACCCTATATGGACAATCAGAAACATCACTTAGAAAACTGGTTGGAAGAAAGATTTGGGGTTGAACTCAGTATTGGCGAAATAACTGCCGAGTGGCTCGGCGCGGGCCCGGCAATTGTATTACGCAACGTACAATTAGCACAAAATAGCCAATCTCCTATCAGTATTAATATCGGTAAAACCCTCATTGAAGTAGATTTTTGGGCCTCTGTTTTAGCTGGTCAAATACGTTCAAGCACATTTGACTTGAGCGAAATGTTATTTACTGTCGATATGACATCCTTACATCAAGAGGACAGTGACTTCCCTATTGTCGATGCGCTGCAAACTCTCTTCCTGCAACGCTTACAATCATTCTCGGTAAGCAACAGCAAAGTTCAGCTAATCACCAAGAATGATCGTCATATGGTGATAATAGAGAAATTATCATGGGTAAATAGAGACCAACGCCATCAAGGTGTTGGACAGCTGCAAGTAGAAGAATTAGCAAAAAACTCAGTTTCATTCACCCTCGATATGTATGGTGGAGAGAATAATTTACGGGGAGATTTCTTTGCCAAAGCCGACGAAGTAGATTTATCGCCATGGCTTAATCAGTGGCTAAATACCCGTTATGAGCTTACCGAAAGCCGCGGAAGCTTTGTTGTTTGGGCAAGTATATTGAACAATAAACTGGAAACAGTACAACTTGATTTTTCCGAAAGTCGATTCAAGTGGGCAGACGCTGATTCAACGATCAATGCAACTATATTGGGCGGGAAAATTAACACTTCACCAGCGGCGAAAGAGTGGCTGTTCAATTTTCAAGATATCATCCTACAAGTCAATGATCAGATTTTTGAGTCAAATTGGCTGGGAATTATAGATATAGATGGGAATCTCAGTATTCAGCCGGAGCACGCGCTGCAAATTGATGAAATTTTACCGCTACTACCCCTTATTCTTGAACCGCAAACCTACGCTTTACTAGAGCAGTTACGACCCCAAGCCATTGCTGATGAGCTAAACCTTCAATTTACTCTGGATGGCAAAACTTACGCTCACGCAGCACTGTCTGATATCGGCTGGCAGCAGACTGATTTCTTGCCCGGAGCGGAAAATTTAACTGCAGTACTGAATTGGTATGATGACAAAGGCCAGATCAGACTACTGGGTAACGATTCACAGTTAATGATAGATCGAATGTTGAGTGATAATTTGGGGTATCAGCAAATCAGCGCAAATGTCTATATTGAAAGCGCTGAGCAGGGTGTGATCATAACAGCCCCGGATATTTCTTTTTCTAGTGACTGGCTAAATATTAAACAGTCTTTTAATTATCGTAGTGCTGACAACTACCTGACGCTAACGGGTAATGTTGATGCCCTTGATGTAACCCAACTAGAATATCTTTATCCCGCTGAAGTAATAGGCCAGAAAACTACAGACTATCTACTTAGTGGGCTCGTAGATGGTGAAGTCAAATCAGCACAATTTTTACTTCAGGGAGTCATTAATGCATTTCCTTTTAGGAAGCAACAGGGCATATTTCAAGTTGCTGTCGACCTTCACCAAACCCACTTAATTTTTGACCCCCAGTGGCCGGCTGTGACCAACATGGATGCTACTTTATTATTCGAAAACGAGGCCTTGCATATACTTGCTCAACGTGGCGAACTGCTGGATATAGGTCTTTCTGCAGTTCAGGCAACGATTCCCGATTTAGCCCATAACGCGGTCTTGTTGATAGATGCCCAAGCTAGCGCCAGTGGTCCACAAGTAACTGAGCTAATGTTGCAAAGTAGCATAGCCGACTCTCTCGGAACAGCGTTGCAGCAAGTAGTAATTAGCGAGCAGGTGAACGTTGATCTGCATCTAAACATTCCGTTAAGTGGTGAAAATATTGTTGCTAGCGGCACCGCGACACTTGTTGAGAACGGCATTTACATTCCCAGCCTGGATCTTCAGTTTGATCAAGCTCAAGGAGATGTATCCTTTGTAAATGACAAAGTGGAATTCAGTGGTTTGACTGCAAATTTACTCGATCAAGCTGTGACGATCGCTTTTAATGGCCATGCTGAGCAGACAAATTACTTTAGTAACATCAGTCTCAATGGTGATTGGGAAATTGGCCCTTTACTGGAGAAATATCATCCCGCTACGAACAACTACTTGTCCGGTACCAGTAAGTGGCAGGCTGACGTGCAGTTAACCATCCCTGAGGATGGATTCGAATATAGCGCAGTCATTACCAGCGCATTAGTTGGTATTCAATCCAAACTACCCTCGCCTTTTGCAAAAAAGGCCGAACAAGTATTGGCTATGCAGTTGACCAGTAGCGGCGACAAACAAGCGTCGACTGTCAGTATTAAGCTCGGTGACGATGTTAAATTTAACGGAAATCTTCCTCATCAGGATATGCAATTTTCCCGAGCACATCTGAATATTGGTGAATCTGATTCCGCGGGCATGGGTTTGGGCTTCAGTATCGCTGTCAACATGCCTGTAATAGATTCAACTGAATGGTACAAAACTATCTCCACTCTCCTTGTCGATCTGCCCGAGGGCGATACGCCATTGATTAGCGCTCCACAAAGAATCTTTGTAAACGCTGATAGTGCCTTAGTTGCGTCACAGAAATTTACTGATGTGGAATTGGTCGCCAAAAACAACAGCGACAATTGGACGCTTGATCTGAATGCTAAGCAAGCTCGCGCAAAAGTTACCTTGCACAAAGATTGGTTAAAAGAAGGTATCGACATTAGTGCAGACTTTATTGATTTAGCTGACTGGCACGGTGAACAATCATCCCTGCTAGCTATCCAGCAAGAGCCTGATGGAAAAAATTCGGAGCCCCTTCTAGTCGCCGAAAAACCTCTATTTTCACCAGACCCAGCGACTTTTCCACCAGTAAAATTCGTGTGTTTACGGTGTCGCTATCAGGACAATGATTTAGGCCGAGTTGATTTCAGTTTATCCCGCGCGGCAAACGGTATGCACATAGATAATCTAAGACTGAATAATACCAATGGCATATTTAACGCAACAGGTGATTGGTTTTTATCTGAACATTCCAGCAGTACACACCTTAAAGGCAATATTAGTAGCTCGGATTTTGGTGCCTTATTAAAAGGCTTTCAATTTGATTCAGGTATTAAAGACTCAAAAGCTACTGCTGATTTCGACCTAAGCTGGCAGCGAGCACCCTATGAATTCAATTTCGACAGCCTAAATGGTGATATCACATGGCGGCTAAGCGATGGTTATCTGACCGATGTCCCTGATAAAGGATCCCGGCTTTTTACGATTTTGAGCCTGGAATCGTTGGTGCGTAAGCTAAAACTCGATTTTCGAGATGTATTTGCCAAGGGATTCTTTTACGACAAAATAAAAGGTTCCTTTCAGCTTTCCGATGGTACTGCGGATACCCGCGATACGATAGTAGATGGGGGCGCTGGTGAAATAACCATGCACGGTTACACTAACTTAAATAGCAAAGAATTAAATTACCAGATAGCGTTTGCGCCTAAAGTTACCTCCAGTTTACCAGTGATTATTGCCTACATGGTCAATCCAGCCACGGCTTTGGCTGCTCTCGCACTCGACCAAGTGTTAACTTCAGCAAAAGTTATTTCAAATATAAAGTTCTCTTTGACCGGTACTCTCGACGATCCTAAATTAGAGGAGCTGGGACGAGACAGTAAAGACATAACTTTGCCCGCTCAAATTGATCCAAATAAAGAGTTAAGTACTCCGCCAATTGATGGTGACACCAGTTCTGAATTTCCTTCCAATGACAATGCTATGCAGGTGGAAGTTCATAGTGACTAATTTAGTTGCTGTACAGATGTGCTCTACCCCAGACGTCGATGTCAATTTTGCGATGTTAAATGAGGAGCTTAAGAAACTGCCCGAAAACCGGCCCACACTGGTGGTTTTACCAGAATGTTTCGCGTGCTTCGGAGCGAGTGATAAAGCTCTGTTAGCTATCGCTGAAACCTCTGGCTGCGGGCCCATTCAACAAAAGCTGCGTGAGCTGGCAAAAAAATATGCACTGTGGCTGGTCGCTGGTAGCATTCCTTTAAAAACAGACAACCCTGACAAATTTACTGCCTCCTGTTTATTGATTGATGACAAAGGTGAAATAAAGCATGAGTACCAAAAAATACACATGTTCGATGTGCAAGTTGCCGACAACACCGGCAGTTACGCTGAATCGCGCAGCACCCAGGCTGGCAATCAGATAGTGGTTGCCGACACGCCATTTGGTAAACTTGGCTTGGCGGTATGTTATGACCTGCGCTTCCCTGGCTTATTCGCGCAAATGAGCGAGTTGAGCCAATTGGATGTCATTGCCCTGCCCGCAGCTTTTACCTATGCAACTGGAGAGGCGCACTGGCAGGCATTATTAGCTGCGCGTGCCATTGAAAACCAATGTTATGTCATTGCAGCAAATCAATCCGGCATACATGCCAATAAACGACATACTTTCGGTCACTCCTGTATCATATCTCCCTGGGGAGAAACCTTAGTACAAATTTCCCATCAGCCCGGCATTGTCCAAAGTCAGTTAGATAACACCTTACTTGCTGATATTCGAAGGAAAATGCCCGTAAACCAACATAATAAATTCAGGAGTCGCCTTGTTTAACCTGGTTGAAGAAAATTTACTTAATGCCTCTGATCTCGACAAGCAGATCCTCGGCTCTGCACTGGACTCTATTTATCAGCACGACAATGATTTTGCCGACTTGTATTTCCAGGCCAGTCAACATGAAACCTGGGTACTCGAAGACGGCATTATCAAAGAAGGCAGCTTTAACGTCGAACGAGGTGTGGGCGTGCGCGCAGTCAGTGGCGAAAAAACCGGTTTCGCCTACTCCGATGAAATTTCGCCCGCAGCATTAATGAAAGCGGCAAGTGCAGCCCGCAGTATTTCCAGTGTCGGTGGTACACACAAAGTCGCTGCTCTAAAACAGCAAACTATTACGCCGTTATATCACGCTGAAAACCCATTACTGGGCATGCAGGATTTGGAAAAAATTGCCCTTTTACGCGCTGTTGATGAATACGTGCGTAAACAAGAACCCGCCATGAGTCAGGTGATCATTAGCCTAAGTGGCGTATATGAAGAAATTTTAATCGCCGCTACAGATGGCACATTTTGCACTGATATCCGCCCATTGATTAGATTAAATTGTTCCTTGCTAATGGAAAAAGACGGACGCCGTGAGCGCGGCAGTTCAGGAGCCGGTGGTCGTTTTGCCTATGAATATTTTTTGCAACAAGAAGATGGCCGCAGCCGTTATGAACAGGTAGCAGACGAAGCTATTCATATGGCCAGAATCAATATGCAAGCGATTGCAGCGCCAGCTGGACAAATGCCTGTAGTTTTGGGTAGTGGTTGGCCTGGCGTACTATTACATGAAGCAGTTGGACACGGTTTAGAAGGCGATTTCAATCGCAAAGGGGCTTCAACATTTAGTGGCCGTATGGGTCAACAAGTCGCATCTAAAGGCTGCACAATAGTCGACGATGGCACCTTACCTAACCGGCGCGGTTCGCTTAGCGTTGATGATGAAGGTACTCCTACCCAATACAATGTATTAATTGAAGACGGCATCCTCACCGGCTACATGCAGGACAAGCTAAACGCGCGTCTGATGGGCGTTAAACCCACTGGCAACGGTCGTCGTGAATCCTATGCTCATCTACCCATGCCACGCATGACCAATACATACATGCTTGGTGGTCAATACGAGCCTGAAGAAATTATTTCGTCAATTAAGAAAGGAATTTATGCACCAAACTTTGGTGGTGGACAAGTTGACATCACCTCTGGAAAATTTGTCTTTTCAACATCAGAAGCATATTTGATCGAAAATGGTAAAATCACTACACCAATCAAAGGTGCCACGCTTATCGGCAATGGCCCGGAAGCGATGCAAAAAGTGTCAATGATTGGCAATGACTTAGCTTTAGATAATGGAGTAGGGGTTTGTGGTAAAGATGGACAGAGCGTACCTGTAGGTGTCGGCCAACCCACCCTCAAAGTGGATGAGTTGACGGTAGGCGGCACTGCCTAAGACTAAGCAATGAACCTCTGCTGACTGTTACGGCTTATTGAGCGTGAAAGTGACCGGGGTTCTTGTTCCCAAAGGCGTTTCAATCACAAAAGTATACAACTGATTACTTACCGTGCCTTCGTTGTTGCCACTACTGCCAGCACATGAAATATCTTCAAAGGTCGAAAATGCTTCGCCGTTAATGGTATTCACTTGTTCATCAAGTGTGGCCAATCCACTTTGCACACAGTTTGAGCTAAAAGTGACCGTGGTGGGACTAATAATTCTTTGGTCATTCTGGTCAACTAATGCAACTGCGACTCCAAATGTCGCTCCTGCGCTGATTGCCACCTCACCATTTGCGTCTTCTGCTGTCACGCCCAGCTCGTTCTCAACAAATTGCCCCCCAGAGTCAAAATGACCAATACGCACAAACTCGCTCTGTATCGCATCATCAGATAAAATTTTATAAACAAAAGCATTGCTAATAATCGTCCCGTTTGCATCCAATTGCGCGGTAATACTATCCCCCCCCTAAATCCCCATCGTTGGCAGAGAATTGGGTCTGAGCAACTCCTAGAACGTTTGTCAGAACAGTAGCTGGAGTAAAAATACCCAGTTCAGAACTGAAACTTATCAGTTGATTTAGCAAAGGCAGTTGCGAATTCTCTGACAGACTTGCGGTTACCGTAACTTGTTGAGCACTACTAAAGCGATTCGTCACTTCCCCGTTCAATAGCATAGATATAGTGATCCCAGAGAGTATCTATCCTACACCGTCTCCGGCGGCCAGAAATTCAAAGTTTTCTTCACCTAGTGTTTCCGCAAACGAAGCACTGACAGTTGAGGGTCCCACTTTTCCGGCATCGCTGGACAAGGTGATTTGTGCAATTCCCTCACTATTAGTCAGTTTAGTTTCGGCCGATAGGCTACCTAAACCTGTGGTAAAACTGACGATTTCTCCAGACGAAACTTCACCGTTTAGAAAAAGTGTTGCTTGAATACACAGAGTTTCTCCCACGATGAAACTTTGCACATCTGTCGGTTCGCATTGTTGATTGAGAATATCCACTAGTATGCTGTAGTTTGTGGTTGTATCAGCGCTTCGAAAAGGGTCACTGCCATTATCACCGGATACACCACCGCAACCATGTAATCCAATTAAGGTAAGAAGTATAAATAACAGAGGCAATCTGAATTGCATCGTTTTATCCATTTATGACAAGTTTCAAATATTGAAATAAATCACGCGCCGCTTTGGGCGGTTTGTTTTCGGTTTGTTGTTTATTGGCCTGGCGCACAAATTGACGGAGTTTTTGTCGATCAAGTTGAGTATGTTCCAGCAACGTCGTTTCGATGGCCTGATCTCCCTGCTGCAGAAGCTCATCTCTTAACAACTCAATCTTATGAAATGCGTCAGTCGATTTTTTGTGGGAATTTTGTATCACCAGTAATGCTTGTTCAATAGGCGCAATATCCTTATGACGCATCAATTTACCAATAAGTTGAAGTTGCCGACGAAATCCTTCTTTTTTGCGAATAATGCGCCTGGCTAACATCACCGCGTCCATTAAATCCTCGTCCATAGGGATTTTAGCCAACGAGACCGGACTTAATTCAATCAACGATTCCCCCATTTTTTGTAATGCGTTCATCTGAGTTTTAAGTTGAGTTTTACTCAGCAGCTCGTCTTCGTCGTCACTTTCAAAGCTGTCAGGTATGTCTTTTTTCTTAGGGTTTTTCTTTTGCGCTGAGGCCATTACGTTATCTTTAGTGATACACTATCGGCAGATTGTAACCTTGAAAGGCGCAATAATATAGCGTGTGACATGGGTTAATTAGTTTGACAATGAAGGTGATATGCAACAGCAATTAGCAGAAATCCAGTCAGTAGTTGACGATGTATTAAAACTGGCCAAAAAAAAAGGCGCTAGCCATGCTGAAGCCAGCATGTCCAAAGTGCAGGGAATAGCCGTTTCGTCAAGACTAAAAGAAGTCGAAACAGTTGAATTTACCAATGACGGTGGTCTGGGTATCACAGTTTATTATGGCGCGAAAAAAGGCAGTGCATCCACTGCTGACCTTAGCCCTGCAGCTTTGCAATTATCAGTAGAAAAAGCCATTGAGATCGCCAAGCACACCAGCGACGATCCCTGTTCAGGGCTGGCTGACATAGAATTAATGGCATTTGATTACCCAGAACTCGATCTTTACCATCCCATTGAGCTCGACACCGAAAAAGCTATCCAGCTAGTCATTGCCTCTGAAGAAGCTGCCTTAAGTGTCGATCCACGTATTACAAATTCCGATGGTGCCTCATACAATGCCAATGTTGGCTCCAAAGTATATGGTAACAGTCATGGATTGAATGTGGGTTACAACAGCAGCCGTTACAGTCTCAGTTGCGTGGTAATTGGCGAGCAAGACGGCGATATGCAGCGCGACTACAGTTATACCATTGACCGTGACTCTATGTTGCTGGCCTCTCCTCAACAGGTAGGCAAAGAGGCCGCTCAGTTTACGCTCGATAGATTAGGCGCTAGAAAAATCAAGACGGCTAAGATGCCGGTATTATTTCATCGCGAAATTGCCTCAGGATTAATCGGTCATTTCGTCAGCGCCATTAGTGGTGGAAGCTTATACCGTGATTCCTCCTTTCTGCTTAATAAGTTAGGCCAACAGGTGTTACCAAGCTGGTTTAATATAAGCGAGCGTCCACATATTTTGCGCGGATTGGCCAGCTCTCCTTTCGACCAGGAAGGGGTAACAACCAAAGACATGGAAATCGTGACTAACGGCGTTCTCAATCATTACCTGTTAACCAGTTATGCCGGCAGAAAATTAAATATGTCTGCGACTGGACATGCGGGAGGCATTCACAACTGGTTTATCAAAAATAGCGGTGAATCTGATAAACAAATGTTAGCTAAATTAGGCACCGGATTATTAGTTACCGAACTGATGGGACAGGGCGTCAACATAGTGACCGGCGATTACAGCCGGGGAGCCGCTGGATTTTGGGTTGAGAATGGCGAAATACAATACCCCGTTCATGAAATTACTATCGCCGGTAACCTCAGTGATATGCTAATGAATATCGCTGCTGTGGGTGCCGTAACTGAACATAGAGGTAGCATTCAGACTGGCTCGATTTTACTTGAAAATATGCAGGTGGCAGGGGAATAAAGGCCGAACTTAAGCCCTAACAGAATTGAAAATAAGACGATTTGGATGAAGTTCATTAACTATTTATTTTTTAGAACAAAATTATTATCCGTTTGTGTCTTAGTTTTTTCGGCCGCTATACAATCTACATGTTTTGCTGAGAAGTTGCATTTCACTATTGCAACTCCTATTAACCCGCCTTTTTACTACCTGGATGACCAAAACAATCCTCAAGGAGTCATTCTCGAACTATTTTCTTTAGTCGAAACTCAAGCTGATATTAAGATTGATGTACTTCCAATGCCTTGGGCAAGAGCATTAACAGAAGTCAAAAGTGGTAATATTAACGCTCTGTTGGGGGCTCGACACAGCAAAGAAAGAGAGGAGGACTTGTTTTTTCCAAATACTCCTTTCATCAACTTCAAGACGCTATTATTCAAACGTACAGACAATGATATTGATTTGAATGATGTAAATAACCCTTTGTCAGAATTATCCATAGCGGCTGTTCGTTCGATGCAATTGAATGAATATTTTTACGATATAATGGCGCAAGGGAAAAATAACGTGGTTGAAGTTGTAGATTTTAATTCAGCAATCAAAATGCTAAATTTTGAAAGAGTAGATTTGGTCGTAGGAATTGATTATTTTGGACAATTTTTGATTAGACAAATGGGTCTTGAAAAAGAAATATCTGTGATGACATATTTAGAAGATCAAACACCCGCTTACATTGCTTTTTCGAAAGAGTATGCGTCTCAATACAACGTGAATGAAATTATGCTAAAAATTAAACACGTTATTGCTTCAGAGATTTTTCAAAAACAACTGAAGGAAAACTGGCTTATAGAAAATTGGGAAAGTATAAAAGAATGAACGTCAGCAAGGTTATCGACGTCAATTAACTGCGTTTGATTTATAAGCATAATATTTTAAATATTAGCGCCTAAACCAAAGTAAATACCCCATAAACTATAGCAATCTCCACGACCTCCATATATAAAATACGGGCAAAGTAACAACGAAGCATCTGATCCAAGTAGCTCAGTAACCTGTCCCGGCATGCCTATTTCAAACTAACTAGACAGCCAACATTACATGCTTATTAAATTCAAACGGCCCCCTGTTTAAAAGGCTACATGTCCAGGTTTTCATGCGCTAGCTTGTTAAGCAAAAAAGTACGGCGTTCAAATTCATACAGAGTCTTTGATATTTTCGAAAACCGCTAGTGGAAATTTGACTACTATATTCTCGCCCTGTACCAAGCATTGCTACAAATCATATTTATTTTTGAATAATTCCGAATTTTTCATGTATGAATTGATACAGGATAAGCATATACATGACTCCTGTTTTAATTTGACGGGCACCAGATCCATAAGAGTAGTGGGTACTTCCATACTAAAACACCAACAATTGCGGCTTATTCCAAGCAAACAGTTATTTTCGTTTTTACAAAAAGGACAAGCCTTTTTATTTATGACCTCAGACATATTTGCGTAGCCTCCTAATTAATGTAAACCGCTTACAAGACCTGCTGCCTCAAATGCTTATGTATTTGCATAAGTACTTTACGTAAAGCAGGTTAAATACTAAGCTCCTTAAAGATCTGACTTCTCAGAATGTATCCGGAGGTTTGTGACAATGATATGTCATCATTGACTTTGTCGTCAGCAATTATCACACTGGTAATGTAAGCTGATTGTGACTTCTTACATGCTCCACCCATTTCCGAAATCATTTTTACACAAAAGGGACTAATCCTTGAAACAAATCCTGCCTAACACCCTAGATTGGCGGCTAGTTCTGGCAACGACCATCACCCTCTTTTGGCTGGGTTTTGGCATGTTTTATTTGAGTGTTTATATAGGCTGGAGTAAGTTTTTTGACCAGCCACTCGATTCTTTGGGTAGTTTTCTTGAAGGTGCTTTTGCCCCCCTCGCATTTCTTTGGTTGGTGGTTGGCTATTTTCTGCAGCAAAAAGAACTATCAGAAAACACCGCTGCGATCCAAAAACAGCATATTGAAATGCAGAAAAGTGCGCAACATGCGGCGATTCAAGCGGCAAGTATTCAAACTAGTGTGCTGCATTCACAACAACAGTCATTCATTAGCATTTATGAATTGGTCAGAGTTTCCTTAGGCTCAGTAATCGGTATGCTTTATCTTTCCAGCCAGGGGCAAACTGGCGCAGCCTTAGTCACCACCGATGAAATGAGCAGTTTATGGTCTGACATGGTCAACGGTGACGTGGAGTTGTTTGTCCGACGTTTTTTGTTTCTAAACGGTGCTGATGAACAAGATATGCAGGAATTATTGTACGGTACTGAAATTAGAACGCGTCATAGCATTAATTTCATTTGTCAGTTTGGCCGTCTTGTTGAGAATGCTAAGGCCTGTGATCCTGATGGTATGCTAGTAGACGCAATTTGTGACAGTGCTTATGG
This sequence comes from Paraglaciecola sp., assembly GCA_047622205.1. Taxonomy (GTDB): domain Bacteria; phylum Pseudomonadota; class Gammaproteobacteria; order Enterobacterales; family Alteromonadaceae; genus Paraglaciecola. The sequence goes on along the minus strand of JBLHNW010000050.1, from coordinate 416 downwards.
GCGGCTATACGAAATCATGATTCATCACAGAGAAGTGGCTCAGAACAGAGTCTAATGGGAAATACCCGTTCACAGCCGGAAACAGGGTGATGGCAGGGAGTATCGATTAAACTGATTTTATTTTTACGTGCCTGAGGCATGAGTCACCAATCCTTTGGTTTTAGATCTTCAATCAAGCGTAGATCAAGGCCCGTTTTTAATCGAACTACGATGGGTGATGACTATATAAATTATGGCGACTGCACTAATTTATAAAACTTAAAAGCCATCTTTTCGCTCGACTGACTTCTTGTTCATTGAAAGATTCCGATGACATGAAATCGACAAAGCCATCTTCTTGTAACCCTGATAAATTCTTATAATACATAGACCAATCAGCGAAGTCTCGATGCGAGATTTCCTCTTGAACCAATTTT
>JBLHNW010000049.1:0-13240 GCA_047622205.1 Paraglaciecola sp. | reverse complement strand
AAGAGCAGGCGATTGAAGAAGTAGTGGCTACAGGTACACGCCTTAAGGGTACTGCAACTGCTGTTCTTCAGGAAAGAAAAAACCAAGCCTTTGTGGCAGATATCTTAGGTGCAGAACAAATTTCTCGTACCGGTGACAGCGACGCCGCGGCTGCTTTACGCCGGGTAACCGGACTAACACTGGTAGATGGTAAATTCATCTACGTACGCGGTTTGGGTGAACGTTACTCGAGTACCCAGTTAAATAGTTCGGCGGTTCCTAGTCCTGATCCCACGCGTTCGGTTATCCCATTGGATTTATTTCCAGCGGATATAATTGAATCCTTGTCAGTACAAAAATCATATTCCCCTTCAATGCCAGCGGCATTCGGCGGTGGTAATGTGGATATTCGTCTGAAAACAATTCCCAATGACTTTGTGTTTAACATCAGTGGAAAATTAGGCGGCAATACGGATAATTTCGACGATGCCTATCAGTATAATGGTGGCGATGATGATTGGTTTGGCGAAGATGACGGCACTCGAGCAGCACCGCAAGCTATCGTCGACCAATGGCAAAGCAAAAACTTTTTCCAGGGTATTAGTTCGACAGAGGCGCGTGATTTGTTAAAAACCCTAAATCGCGATATCGATCCAAGCCTTGAAAGCGTGGATCCGGATTTTGGTTTGAATATGGTCTTGGGCAACAAATATGACTATAACGATGAAATTCGCTACGGTTATTTAGTAACCGCAGGGTATGACAATAGTTGGGATGTCTCCGAAGAATTTATCGGCGAACAAGCGCAACGCAACGGTGACGACATTATTTTTGCGCGCTTTTTTGATGATGTTCAAAGCACCGAACATTCTGTTAAATGGTCGAGCATGTTTAATTTTGGTGTTGACTATGATCGCAATCACCGTATCGATTTCAGTACTATTGCTTTAAACGATACGCGTGATCAATTTCGTGAAAAAATTGGTAATTCCAATAATATTCAATTAATTGATAATCAACGTATTCGTGATATTGACGTGGTATATGAAGAGCGTCAAATGTTTACAAATCAGGTGAGAGGAACTCACACTTTCACTGATTTGGGTTTGCTTGGTTTTGACTGGCGTTATTCATTAGGGCGTTCTTTACGAAATGCACCTGGTGGAGTGTCTGCTCGTTTTATCCTGGAAGATGAGAATGAAGACGGTGTGTTTGATCACAATACTGAAAGTAGTTTGACCAATGCCACGACGGCTGCTCGTTATGAGTTTCAAACGTTACACGACCGGGTAGAAAACTGGGGTTGGAATCTTAGTTACCCAATGAGCTTGAATAAATGGGAAATTGAACTAAAAACAGGTGGAGATTTTGTTAGCAAGTCACGTACTGCAGAAAACCGCAGGTTAGATGTGAATACTCGTGGATTTGCCGATAGTTCGATTTTACTCGGTTCTAATTTAAATGTGATCTTAAGTGACTCTGCATTAGACGCTGCTGGCCTTAATTCAACGCCGATTATTCGTAATACTACGATTGCCAGTGACGACTATGCTGCGGCACAAAAAGTAGATGCCTTTTATGTGGAAGGGGACATGTTTTTTGATAATAGGTGGCGTATTAGCGGTGGCTTTAGGTGGGAAGACTTCCGCCAGGCGGTGGTTCCATTTGACCCCTTAAGCAATCAAATAGACACACCTGCTTCGGGTGATTTGAGTGAGCTGGCGTTTCAGGAAGATGGTATTTATGGGGCACTGGCTGTGACCTACACCATGAACGAAGAAATGCAGTTGCGTGCAAGTTATGGTGAGACGGTCGTGCGTCCTGACTTACGTGAAGTCTCAAGTTCAACCTATATTGACCCGCTTACCGATTTCCCTATTGCTGGTACACCCGAATTAACGACTACCGCAGTTAAAAACTACGATCTTCGTTGGGAATGGTATATGGACCAAGGGGACAATGTTTCAGTAGGTCTGTTTTATAAGGATATGGACGCGCCAATTGAGTCAGTTCAGTCACCGGCACAAGATGGTCCGCCTTTGATTCGAATTGCCAATGCTGAAACCGGGGAACTATACGGTGTTGAGTTTGAGTTCCTTGCGGGCTTAGGTTTTGTTGGTGGGGAATTCTGGAACAGCTTATTTCTATCTGGCAACGTAACCTTGTCTGATTCCGAAATTGTGCTGGACAGACAGAAGATAGTTGATCAAACCGGTGTGTCAGCGGCGATTACTAATCTTGAACGTCGCTTAACCGGTCATTCAAAGTACGTGGCAAACATGCAGTTAGGCTATGATTCTCCAAATGGAAACCATTCAGCTTCGTTGATATACAACGTGTTTGGCGATCGTATATTAATTCCCGGTATAGATGGGTTTGATGATAGTAAGGAATCCCCTTTTCACTCTGTGGATGTGGTTTATACCTATTACCCGGACTTTAACTCTACCGTTAAACTAAAGGTACAAAACGTGTTAGATGAGTCAAAAGAACTGGTGTTTGAAGACACGATACTCCGTTCTGAAACTAAAGGAATCAGTTTTAGCTTATCCTATAAACGTGACTTTTAAGGTTTACTTAATTGTTATTAAAAAATAGCCGCTTATGCGGCTATTTTTTTCATAGACCTATTCTGCTAAAGACGTGGACTATAAGGTTTTGAACTATTCTATTCGCTCCCAGCGCTGGAAGTTGCCCACAGTCCATTTGCGGTGCTTTCCCGCCCCTATTTTTATTACCGCCGCTCATGTCAAAAATATTTTCTACATAACACTGTTTTTAATCCTCATTGTTTAAGATCCCTAACATGGCTTTTTCGAGCCCGTTGAGAAAACCTGTCGTGTTGGTCATGGTCGGGCCTCCGTAGTGACGAAATGTCTGACCTTAAAGTTGATCTGAGCGTATGATAGGGCGTGCAGGTGTAACCCAAACAGTCATTATCTTGGAAGGTTTCCTTTACAAATCCCACGGGTAAACTATCAGGATTAAAAAAAACATTGGTTCTTGTGTGAGGTAGCGATGTTTATCAAATCGGCCGAGAAGCCTCGTGAGCAGAGTGACGTCTCAGGGTAGTTCACAAAGCTCAGTATGTCGCCTATTCCATTCAGCAATCGAACCACAAAAATTACTACTAATAAGATTATATCCTTCGAATAGATATTATTCTCTTAATCAAAGAAGTCTCGCCGCAATTTGATTCAGCAGACGTTCTGCTTGTCATGATGGCAATCAATTCACTAGAAAACTGTTATTTTGTTTTTTTAAATATAGATTTTTTTCACGATGCCTGCGTTAAACCCACACAGCAAGGCACCGCAACAAAAATGAAATATTAATGCAGTATTAACGTCACATTACTGTCATAAAAATGCCATGTTCCGACATTATCCTTATGCGAATTATTTATGCTGCAGATTGAGAATTACTCAACTGTCTTCAGTTTTCTCTTTAGGGTTTATGTACATGACATCTAAAAATACGCTAACAGTGGGTTTACTTGGAACAGGTATTTTTCTATCTGCCTATAGTTTTGCTCAACAAGATGATTATCTGAAGCCTGTAGTCAACAGTGCTACAGAAATCTCCGAATCTGCGCTTAAGTCGCAACAAAAAATCAATTTAATTACTGAGCAAATAGACGGTAAGTTGCAGCTGTTTAAGACTATCAATAAAGAAATTGAGGGCTTGGACATTTATAACAACCAACTGCTCAAGCAGTTAGCCAATCAACAACAAGAAATGCTCGATATAAACGCCTCTATTGATGAAGTCAGCGTGATTGAAAGGCAAATTACGCCTTTTATGATCCGCATGATTGCCGGTTTAGAGCAATTTGTGGCTCTAGATGTGCCTTTTTTGGTTGAAGAAAGAGCACAACGCATATCCAGTTTGAAAGGGATGATGGATAAAGCCGATATTGCACCTTCAGAAAAGTTTCGCCGTGTAATGGAAGCCTTTCAGGTAGAAATGGACTATGGACGCACACTTGAAGCATATAGCGGTTTGCACGACGTAAATGGTCAAGAGCGTGATGTGGACTTTTTGCGTGTTGGTCGCACTGTACTGATTTATCAAACCCGAGATGCAAGTTTGCAAGGTAGCTGGAATAAGAAAGCCGGGCAATGGCAGGAATTACCTTCCAGTTATCGTACTCAAGTGACCAAGGGCCTGCGAATGGCAAAGAAACAACTGGCACCTGACTTATTAATGCTGCCTGTAGCGATGACGGATTAAGGGCGATTAAGATGAAAAATTTAATTAAAAAACTAAGTGTTGTATTAGTCATTACCGCTCTGGGTTTTTCTGCTCTTGCGCAAGATGCCATAAAAGATCGAGCCTTAGATTTGGATGCATTGTTGAAACAGCTTGAAGACGGTAAGTTCCAACAGTCACAACAAAATACTCAGCGTGAAAAAGAATTTTCCGAGATGCGATCTGAACAAGATCAGATGTTACGTAACGCCGGCAAGAAACGTGATGAAGCCTTACGTAGTTCTGAGGAATTAGAAACTAATTTTGAAGAAAATGAATTTAAATTGGCCGATCTAAATGAAGCTTTAGACAAACGTTTGGGCTCGTTAAAAGAACTTTTTGGTGTATTGCAGCAAGTTTCAGGCGATACCAAAAGCAAATTTCAAAACTCTGTTATTTCTGCGCAAATTCCGGGGCGTTCAGAATTTCTCGATAGTCTGGCTCAGTCAATGGGGTCCAGTTCTAAACTAGCGTCGATTGCCGAAATGGAGCAGGTGTGGTTTGAGATACAAAGGGAAATGACAGAATCTGGCAAAGTTACAAAGTTTACTACAAATGTTATTGAAGCTGGTGGTCAAAAAGTCTCTAAAGAAGTGCTACGAGTCGGGCCCTTTGCTTTAGTAGCAGACGGTAAATATCTTGATTATAACCCTACAACTGGTTCTGTTGCTGAGTTGGTTCGTCAACCCGCGGGGCGTTATGGTGACAGTATAACTGATTTACAAAGTTCTAGTGGTGAACTCGTCGAGTTTGGCCTTGACCCCACAGGTGGATCAATCCTTAAGTTATTAGTGCAAGCTCCGAGTTTGAATGAGCGTGTAGAGCAGGGTGGTTTGGTCGGTTATATCATTCTTGTCGTGGGCGCCATTGGTTTGTTTTTAGCTCTTGAAAGATTGATTACCCTGACAATTGTTAAGACCAAAGTGAATAGTCAACTTAAATCGGATACTTACTCAGACAAAAACCCGCTTGGTAGAGTAATGAGAGTACGTGATAAGTACCCTGAGGCGGATACAGAAGCTTTGGAGTTGCATTTAACTGAAGCGATGCTCGGTGAAATACCCAAACTCAGCCGTAATTTGACCATTATTAAAATCATTTCAGTGGTAGCTCCGCTGATGGGTTTACTTGGTACCGTAACCGGGATGATTAACACCTTTCAGGCCATTACCTTGTTCGGCACAGGCGACCCTAAATTAATGGCCGGTGGTATTTCTACTGCCTTGGTGACCACAGTGCTTGGTCTGGTTGTCGCCATTCCAATGACCTTGCTCTATGCGATGCTCAATACTCGCAGTAAAGATGTAGTGTTCATTTTGCAGGAGCAAGCATCTGGTGTGATCGCTGAACGTGCCGAGCGGGACGCCAAATCAACGCAGAAAATAGCGGCTTAAAGGCCAAAGCCATGATTGAAATTTTAGAAGCGATAAGAGATTTCACTGAAACCGGTGGTGATGTGCTGCTGATAATCGGTGGCCTTATTTTTATCATGTGGTTGATGATACTTGAACGTGTGATTTACGTGTTATTCACCCATAAGAACTATAAGAACGAGATGATCACTCAATGGCTAACCAGAACTGATAAAAGTTCCTGGTACGCGGAGCAAATTCGTCAAGGGATGATTTCTAGAGTGAGTCTCAGACTGAGTTCTGGCATTACTGTTATTCAGGCGCTGGTGGCGCTGTGCCCCTTGCTTGGTTTGATGGGCACAGTTACCGGCATGATTGAAGTATTTGATGTAATGGCAATTTCAGGTTCGGGCAACGCTCGTTCAATGGCGTCAGGAGTATCGAAGGCCACTATTCCTACTATGGCGGGTATGGTCGGTGCGCTAAGCGGCGTTTTTGCCGCTACTTGGCTAACCCGAACCACCAAAGCAGAAAGAACTCATTTGGAAGATGCCCTTTCGATGCAACGTTAATTGACGAATTTGGTTAGTTTTTTAAACGATAATTAAGAGAATTTTATGAAGCAGCATTTTCAAAATTTGATGGATGAAGAAGAAGCAGCAATTGATATGACGCCCATGCTGGATGTGGTGTTTATTATGCTGATCTTTTTTATCGTGACCGCGTCATTTGTAAAAGAAGCAGGTATTGATGTCAATCGCCCGGAAGCGGCAACAGCTGTTAAAAAAGACCGGGCGAACATTCTGGTCGCGATAAGTGACAAAGGCGAAATTTGGATCAACAAACGAAAAGTTGATGTACGCGCCGTACAAGCAAATATCGAGCGTTTGTATGCCGAAAATCCCCAAGGCACAGTTGTTATTCAAGCAGACAAAAAGGCCACGACGGACGTATTAATCAAAGTGATGGATGCCTCTCGAGCGGCTGGCATAGCCGATGTATCCATTGCAGCTCAAGAGCCATAGGGATTTATTCAAGCATGTCTCGTTATTTAATAGCCACCATACTTGCGGCGTTCGTCACCCTGGGCTTGTTTTTCTTAATGCAGTCGCTGATCAAGAGTGGAGGAACTGTATTAACTGATGCACCCAAAGGTAGTGTGCTGGATTTTGTGCGGGTTAAAAAAGATGAATCTGTACAGAAAAAAGATCGCAAACCCAAAAAGCCACCCAAGCCTGAACAGCAGCCCCCGCAGATGCAACAACCGGCTTTGGATTCGCCTACACCGGATGCCAGTAGCAGCGGTTTGGATTTTGGCACAGATATAGCTGCAGATATTTCACTGGATGGTGGTTTGGCGCTTGAATCCGGTGATGGTGAATATTTGCCCATTGTTAAAGTTGCACCGGTATACCCACGACGTGCGTTATCAAGGGGTATCGAAGGTTTTGTGATTGTTGAATTTACTGTGGGTAAACAAGGCTCTGTGAAAGACGCGTTTGTGGTTGAGTCAAACCCTGCAGACATATTTGATCAAGCGGCATTGGACGCTGCTGCAAAATTTAAATATAAGCCGCGTGTGATTAATGGCGAAGCGGCTGAAGTGGCGGGTGTGCAAAACCGCATTACCTTTCAAATTGACGGTTAAGGGGGAATTATGTTGAACAAGAATACTTTATCTGGTTTTGTGTGCGCTACGTTATTAGCCAGCTCAGTTGTGTTTGTCCCAGCATTGGTTGGTGCGAGTCAGGCCTATGCTCAAAATACTGAGACGCAGAACAAAAAGATCAGTGAACGAACGACTAAGCGCACTCCAGCGATGCGTACTCGTGTTTATGATCAATTGGCCCGCGCCCAGGCACTTAGTGATGAAGGCAAAACTGGTGAAGCAGTTGAAGTATTAGATTTAGTTAAAAACAAGGCATCATCAATGAACAGTTATGAACTGGCGATGATGTACAACTTTTATGGTTTTGTTCATTACAATGTTGAAGATTTTGATAAAGCCATCGCTTCATTCGAACAGGTGGTCGAACAGCAACCTATTCCAGAGGCCTTTGAACAAAGTACTTTATTCAGCCTTGCACAATTGCACATGATGCGTGGTAACTACGATAAAACCATTGAATTTTTAGAACGTTGGGAAAGCTTGCAAAGTGGTCAACTTCCAGCAAAAAACCTAGTACTTAAAGCTCAGGCAATGTATCAAAAGAAAGATTATCTGGCCGCTTCTGAGTATATCAACGAAGCAATTTCACAAGTTGAAAGTAGCGAATTGGGTTTTCAGGTTGATGAAAATTGGTATGTATTGCAGCGTGCTGTCTACTTTGAGCTGAAACAGCCACAGAAAGTAGCCGACGTTTTAGTTAAAATGGTGCGTTTGTTTAACGAACCTAAATATTGGTTACAACTTGCAGGCATGTATGGCGAATTGGGTGAAGAGAAAAAACAGTTAGCCTTAATTGAGGCAGCTCATCAACAAGGCTATGTTACGTCTGGGCCTGAAATGTTTAATCTGGCACAGATTTATTATTATCATCAAATGCCATTCAAAGCCGCAACGATATTGGAACAAGGTATAAAGCAAGGTAAATTGGAAAACAATTTACAAAATTTGAAGTTTCTTTCCCAGTCATGGATTTTAGCCAAAGAAAGTGAGAAAGCCGTACCGGTAATGTTGGCGGCAGCTGAATTGTCAACAGACGGTGAGCTGGACGCACAACTGGCGCAAATATATTTAAATATGGAGAAATGGTCACAAGCTGTGGCGGCCTCGAAAACCGCTCTGAACAAAGGGGGCTTGAGAAATCAGGGTATTGCGCACCTAACTATGGGTATGGCTTATTTTAATATTGGGGACTATCAGCATTCTATTGAGCAGTTAAACCAAGCTCAAAAGTATGAGAGAAGTCGCGGCACCGCGCAGCAGTGGGCCAAATATGTGGAAACGCAGCGCTCAACTTTTGCCAGAATTCAATCCTCTGTGGCTTTATCCGATTCCTAAGATCACGCTACATTTACCTTTCGGTTTGAGGCATTCTACTGCCTCAAACCCGCTTTATCCTATCCCCCAAATAATATTTTACGCTGTAACATAAGTGTCACAAAGCTGTCATATACTGGCGACGAATTTAACCATGAGCACTTGGACCTTACTATGAAAAAAACTCTATTATTAACTGCTGTAGCGCTTACAACAAGCCTTACAATGAACGTAGCGCATGCTGCACGTGACTATATTAATGTTGTTGGGTCTTCTACCGTTTACCCTTTTTCCACGGTAGTCGCTGAGCGCTTCGGTAAATCTACCCAATTTAAAACACCTAAAGTTGAATCGACTGGTTCGGGCGGTGGTTTAAAGCTCTTCTGTCAGGGAGTTGGTGTGCAGTCTCCTGATATTACAAATTCTTCCAGACGTATCAAGGCCTCTGAAGTTGCCCTGTGTGCTGAAAATGGCGTGACAGAAATTGTAGAGATATTGATTGGTTACGACGGTATTGTACTTGGTAATTCTAACAAGATAGCGAGAATGGAATTGACTCGTAAAGACTTGTTTCTGGCCTTAGGGAAAGAAGTACCTAATCCAGATGGTTCAAAAACCATGATTGAAAACCCATACCAAATGTGGAACGAGGTGAATCCAGCCTTGCCTAAGCGCAAAATCGAAGTATTGGGGCCACCCCCTACTTCTGGTACTCGTGACGCATTTTCTGAGTTAGCCTTGGAAGGCGGATGCAAGAAAATTGAGTGGATTGCTGATTTAAGTAAACAGTCTAAAACCGCAGGTAAAGCCGGTGACAACAAATTGTCTAAGCAACTTAAAAACAAGTTTAAGAGTATCTGCCACACAGTTCGTGAAGATGGTGCATTTATCGAAGCGGGCGAAAACGATAACCTGATCGTGCAAAAACTTAATGCTAATTCGAATGCCTTGGGAATTTTCGGTTTTAGTTTTCTAGATCAAAATGCCGACCAAATACAAGGCGCAATGATCGATGGTTTCGAGCCTACCTTTGAATCAATTGCAGATGGTACTTATCCTGTCTCTCGTCCTCTTTATTTCTACGTTAAAAAAGCACATGTAGGGGTTATACCTGGTATCGCCGAATTCCTAGCTGAATTTACCAATGAAAAAGCCTTTGGAGAAGAAGGTTATTTAACCGAAAAAGGCATGATCCCACTTGGTAAAGAGCAACGTAAAGCAGTGAAAAGCGATGTGAAATTACTAAAAGCTTTAGTGTTTTAACATTATCTTCATATTTAAACACGAGCTTCATTAACTTAGCTCGTATAAAATAGAAATATATGTAGGCTAGCCCGGTTAAGACCAGGCTAGTTTTTTAGTGAATACACTTTTTTAGTGTTTTTGAGGTGTTATGGATACATCAATGCTGGTATTGGTTGCCCTGTTATTGTTCGTTGCGACGTATTATATGGGGAAAAAACGAGCAGTAGCTGTGGCTGGCGGTCAGGCGAGGGTACGCAATCTTAACTCCCTGCCATTTTACTACGGTGCACTTACTGCATTATGGTGCGGTATTCCCTGCATCCTGCTATTGGCAGTATGGACAATATTCGATGATTATTTTATACAGCAAATAATCATTCAGGAGTTTCCGGCTAATATCCAGCAACTATCAGAATCTGATTTAGGTTTATTGCTCAATACTGTCAGTAATCTTGCCACAAGCAGTTCAGCGGATCCTAATGTTGCAGCCTATATTACCCAGGCATCGGAACGTCTTAAAGGCCTGCAATCACTAAGTCAGATGGCACTTAATGTGGTGTTCGCATGTGTGGCGATATTACTTATGTTGCTTACCTGGTTACGGATAAATGTAAAGTTACAGGCTAGAATTCAGGTCGAAAAAGCTTTTAAGTGGTTTTTATTATTGTGTGCCAGTTTGGCAATATTCACTACCGCAGGGATTATCTTCTCGGTCATTTTTGAATCAATAAAATTCTTTAAGTCTGTGCCCATTACCGATTTCTTATTTGGTCTGGAATGGAGCCCACAAATGGCGATTCGCGAAGATCAAGTTGGTGGCTCTGGGGCTTTTGGGGCCGTGCCGTTATTTGCCGGCACTATGTTGATATCCTTAATTGCGATGATCATTGCTGTACCAGCAGGCTTAATGGCCGCTATCTATTTGTCCGAATATGCAGCACCCAATGTGCGCATGGTAGTAAAGCCTATGTTAGAGGTGTTAGCCGGCGTGCCGACCGTAGTGTATGGATTTTTCGCTGCTTTAACCGTAGCCCCTTTTATTCGTGAATCAGGTGGTTTTTTTGGCTTAAGTGTTTCCTCAGAAAGTGCTCTGGCAGCGGGCTTGGTGATGGGAGTAATGATCATTCCATTTATATCTTCATTATCTGATGATGTCATTAATGCGGTTCCTCAATCATTGCGCGATGGTTCTTTTGGTCTGGGTGCAACTAAGTCGGAAACCATTAAACAAGTGGTTATTCCAGCTGCCTTACCAGGCATAGTGGGTGGCGTGTTGCTGGCAGTATCAAGAGCTATTGGTGAAACCATGATAGTCGTAATGGCGGCAGGCTTAGCCGCTAACCTTACTGCCAACCCCTTAGAGTCTGTGACTACCATAACCGTGCAGATTGTCACCCTATTGGTGGGTGATCAGGAATTTAACAGTCCTAAAACCTTGTCAGCATTTGCCCTGGGTTTGATGTTATTTGTTGTCACGCTGATATTTAACTATATCGCATTGATGGTAGTGAAAAAATATCGTGAACAGTATGAGTAATTTATGAAAAAAGCTACTTCAAATACCATGGATCTTATTAATAAAAACCTAAAGAAACGCTATCGAGCGGAAAAACGGTTTCGTGCATATGGCATCGCTGCGATCTTGTTTGGTCTGGCTTGTCTGGTCCTGTTATTTACCGATATTATTGGTAAAGGCCATACCGCTTTTTTGCAAACATATCTGTATGTGGAAGTGAATTTTGAGGCTGAGCAACTGGAAATTTTAGATGTTAAAGATAAAAACCAGGTGGCGAGGGCCGATTATCAAGGAGTGATAAAGAAAGCCTTGAGGACTCAATTTAGCGATGCGACAGGCCGCAGGGATAAACGTGATTTATATGCCTTGGTCAGTAACGGTGCAGGTTATTCCTTACGCTCAATGCTGGAAAACGATCCAACTTTGCTTAATCAAACATTGGGCGTTTGGGTGTTGGCGGATGATGATATTGATACTTATTTCAAAAGCCGTAATAGCGATGGCTCGGAAGCATTTACCGCACGGATGAAGGATAAACAAATAGTCTGGGTGGAAACACTTATTGCCAACGATCATATTGAGAAACGTTTTAATACAACATTTTTCATGAATGGTGACTCTCGGGAGCCAGAGCAAGCAGGTATTGCCGGTGCCATAGCGGGTTCACTGTTTACTTTATTGGTCACTATCGCACTGTCATTTCCCATCGGTGTGGCGGCTGCGGTATATCTTGAAGAATATGCCCCAAGCAACCGCATTACCGATTTCATCGAAGTGAATATCAATAACTTAGCAGCTGTGCCCTCGATTATTTTTGGTTTGCTGGGGCTGGCGATTTTTATCGGTTTTTTCGAAATGCATCGCTCATTACCTCTGGTGGGAGGGCTGGTACTAACCTTGATGACCTTACCGACTATTATTATTTCTAGTCGAGCAGCAATAAAGTCGGTACCGCCATCGATAAAAGATGCGGCTTTGGGTTTAGGGGCATCGAAAATGCAGGTTGTGATCCACCATGTATTACCTTTGGCAATGCCTGGCATGTTAACCGGAGCAATTATTGGCTTTGCCCAAGCTTTGGGTGAAACCGCGCCTTTGTTGATGATCGGCATGGTGGCCTTTATTGTGGATATCCCGGGTGGGATATCTGACCCTGCAACGGTTTTACCCGTGCAGATATTCTTATGGTCTGATAGTCCAGAAAGAGCTTTTGTTGAGCGCACATCAGCTGCCATTATGGTGCTATTAGCATTTCTAATAACAATGAATACATTAGCCATTTGGCTACGCAAGCGCTTAGAGCGTCGTTGGTAATTTACCCGAAGCAGAGGGTGAAAAGCGGAGAATTAATGTGGAAGCACTGATGAAAGAAACAACTACTAAAAAAAGCGATTTGATGGGTAAGTCTAGAGATTCTGGAAATAATGCTGATATTGAACAGGATATATCTTCTGTGCAAACGGTGGGTAAGCCCTTTTCAGATAATGCAAAAATGTCGGTGCGTAATGTCGATGTTTTTTATGCTGACAAACAAGCAATTTTTGATGTCAGCCTGGATATTGGTAAAAATGAAGTAGTTGCGATGATTGGTCCTTCTGGCTGCGGTAAGTCTACCTTCTTGCGTTGCTTGAACCGCATGAACGACACCATTGATATTTGTAAAATTACTGGTGAGTTGAAGCTCGAAGATCAGGATATTTACCACCCCAAACAAGATGTAGTGCCATTACGAGCACGTGTGGGTATAGTGTTCCAGAAACCCAATCCTTTTCCAAAGTCAATCTACGACAATGTAGCTTATGGCCCCAAGGTTCACGGATTGGCAACCAGACGCGCAGAGTTGGATGAAATAGTTGAAACCAGTCTACGTAAAGCAAGCTTGTGGGAAGAGGTGAAAGATCGCCTGTCTGCTCC
>JBLHNW010000048.1:0-13310 GCA_047622205.1 Paraglaciecola sp. | reverse complement strand
TGTCTGATAATTCAGTACCACGTGAAATAACCAATACACCTGCCAAATCTTCACCTGAAAAAGGCACCCCTGGCAATAAGACTCAGCCAGTGACAGGTAATAGTTTAGGAAAAGCCCTTGCCAGTCCAGCTGTCAGGCGTTTGGCCAGAGAAATGGATGTGGATATAAGACAGGTAGCAGGAAGCGGTAAAAAAGGTCGAGTGATGAAGCCCGATTTGCTTAACTTTAATCGTTCTGATGAATTAACTACTCAAGCTGCTATCTCTGTCGCTAGTAGTGTTTCTGCCGTATCTGCCGCAGTTTCTGGTGGCTCACGTACTGAAGCTATTCGCGGGATCAAAGCGGCTATGGCAAAACAAATGACCTTATCGGTTTCGACCATTCCGCACTTTAGTGTGAGTGAAGAAATTGAATTAGATAATCTTATAAAACTACGTCAGCAATTGAAGCCTGATTTTGAAAGGCAAGGTGTAAAGCTCAGTTTTATGCCGTTTTTTATCAAGGCTATGTCTTTGGCATTAAAAGAGTTTCCGATTATCAATAGTCAGGTAAATGATGCTTGTACAGAACTGACTTACTTTGATGAACACAATATTGGCATGGCGGTGGATTCAAAAATCGGACTGATGGTACCCAATATTAAAGCAGTACAAAATTTATCGTTATTTGAAGTTGCTCAGCAGGCCAATCAGCTCATTGAAAAGGCTAGGGATGGCAAACTAAAAAGTACAGATTTGTCTGGTGGCACCATTAGCATTTCAAATATTGGTGTGCTGGGCGGCACGGTCGCTACACCGGTAATCAATAAGCCAGAGGCTGCTATTGTTGCTTTGGGTAAAATCCAGCGTTTGCCAAGATTTGATGAAAATGACAATGTAAAGGCTGTCAATATCATGCATGTTAGTTGGTCAGGTGATCATAGGATCATTGATGGTGCAACCATGGTTAAGTTTAATAACCTGTGGAAATCGTTTCTGGAAGATCCTGTTACCATGTTGACCCATCTTAGATAGGATAATTCTACCCTTGTGATAATAAACCCGCTTAATGCGGGTTTGTTTATTTTGCGCCGGGCAACGTTACAGGTAAACTATAACGGTCATAATTCAACACTTTGCATTTTATTTGAGGGGCAGTTTCATTGTTTAGCTATCGTCATAGTTTTCATGCAGGTAATCACGGAGATGTGCTGAAACATATTTGTCAGATGTTGATCATCAACAAACTTAAAAGTAAAAATAAAGGATTTGTCTACATAGACACCCACAGTGGTGCTGGGCTGTATGACCTTGCAGGCGATGAAGCAAATAAAACCAATGAGTATTCTCATGGCATAGCTCGGGTATCCAATTACCAAGGTAACAATCAGGGCATACTTGATTATCAGGCTTTATGCGCTAATTACCTGCGACATAGTCAATACCCCGGCTCCCCAGAAATAGCCAGTTCAATGCTCAGAGAGCAAGACAGTGCGATATTGATGGAATGGCACAATCAAGAGATTGATAATCTAAAACATAATATTCGCGGTACTAATATTGCTATTCATCATCGTGACGGATATGAGGGGCTAGTCGCAATGACACCACCACGGCTGCCCAGAGGTATGGTGTTAATTGATCCATCTTATGAGGTGGCTGATGAGTATCAACAAGTTATTGATACAGTTTGTCAAACCCATAAACGCTGGGCTTCGGGTATTTATGCTATCTGGTATCCACTTTTATCCCCTAGGGTGAGATCTGCTAAAGATGACACTTTTTATGCCTCTGGTAAGTCAGGGCTGAGTGAGCAAATGCTGGCATCTTTGGCTCAACAGAACTTTAAAAACTTGCTGACAATCGAAATGTGTGTGGCTGATGAAGACCAATATGCGGGCATGTATGGTACCGGAATGGCAATCATCAACGCTCCCTGGCAGTTAGATGTGCAAATGCAGGCGTGTTTAGAGGAGTTGACGCCGCTATTGTCACAGGGCTCAGAGACACATGGTGCAAAGTTTTCCATCAATTGGTTGATAAAAGATCAGGATAGTTAATGTCTGTTGCCGCGAATATTAAACATTTTTATATACCTGATGAGCAATCGATTTATCTGCTTTCACATAAAGATGCCCAGAAGTTAAAAGACTGGTTCGCCTTGTGCGTCCAACAACTTGAACTACTTGGTTACACAGACATAGAAATGATCGGCAAAGGGGCTTTTGGTTTTGCCTTTGCTGGTAAAGTCCCTGTTTCTCCGAAGGGTGATAGTGAGTTACAGCGCAAGGAATATGTATTCAAATTTTCACGTATCAATCTACCACAGCATGTGCAGGATAGGCTCGAAGAAGAAGCCTACATGCTTAGTCATGTTGAACACGAACACGTACCACAGCTGATTGAATTTCAGCGTGTAAAAAAACAAGCAATATTGGTTATGGAACGAGCCATGGGTATCGATCTTGAGCTTTTTTCTTTGAAACATGGCCCATTGTCAGCAAGATTAATTGTCAAAATAGCCGCTCAGTTAGCTGATATCTTGCTGAATTTACGTGAGTTTACGTATCAGGGGCAAAAGAAACCCATCGTACATGGCGACATTAAACCTTCTAATATCGTATTCGACGCCAGTACCGAGAATATTGGCCTGATTGATTGGGGCTCTTCAGTATTTGCCCAATTGGACGAAACAGGACAGTTTGTAGCCAATAATGTGATGGATTTGATGTCCAGTGACATGCAGCAAACCAATGCCCGCTTAGGAGATGTGTATTTTATAGGGGAAGAGCAACTAAACGGCGGATTATCTTCTCCCAGATTTGATGAGCAGGGATTGGCAAGCACCCTGTATGCCCTCGCTTCGGGTCAATCGAGTCGCTTTGGTTACCAGGTTATTCGACCTAATTCCCTTGGTTTGCCGAAAGAAATGGCGCAAACATTAACGGCCATGATGAGTGATGACCCTGCAGAGCGCAGGCGAGGAGGGGATTACTTTATTCATAACATGCGTTTTATGAAAAACTTGGTTTTTGCAGATGATGATTTAGTAAAAAATAAAGCCCTGATCCCGATTTGGACACATGTCAAAAGTAAAGAAATCGACACTGTTGTATATAGCTCTCGTAAATCTTTTCTGCGCAGAGAAAGCTACCATGCGGAATCAAATTTACATTATTTAAATGATGCTCAGTTTGATCGTTATTATAAAAATTATCTGCAAGGAATGGGTGAAACGGAAAAGGCTTTTATTGCTGCGGTAAGTCGTTTAGGTAAATATCCGGTTGTTGGTGGCTTGGCTGTTCGTTGGGAAGCCGATGGGGTTTATATTGAATCTAGTCTCAACTTATATGATCCCGCTTTAAAACGTTCTTTTGAGGCCTCAGTAAATAATGTCGTCAGTTTTGCCCGAGCAATTCATCGCGTTGGAGTATTCAAAAGTTGTATGTTTAATGCCAGAGATACTCTACATGTCGAAAGAGAAGATGAAACGACTCCGTTTACTCCCGATGCCGACATGCAGATCCACTATGAATTAAGCCATGAATCTCTGACCGAAAACGAGAGTCGTGTACATTCCTATTTTGAAGATGGCGATGATCCCGATGAGTTATTAACCCTACCAGAAGAGTTAATGAGTATTCTACGTCAGCTTAATGGAGTTCATCATACCGGTTGTATCATCTTTGAAGCATTGCCAAACCACCTTAAAGTGCATAGCTATTACACTTTATTTGATCATTCCATGGAAATGGAATTTAAAAGCTTGTTAAAGGAAATTATTGACTTGATACCCCAGATAAATGCACTGGGAATTTCAGGATTCATGAAGCTGCCCTATAAAGACACGCGATTTTTTGAGCATGTTGCTCAATTACCTGATAAATTTTACCCACGTAATCCACATTCACTTGCCAATACTTAAATATTGCCATTAATTTATCATTGAGATCTTATGACTGATACCAAATTAGTTGAATTATTGACCCTGGAAAAAATAGAACAGGGTTTATTTCGAGGGCAAAGCTGGGATTTGGGATATAGGGCTCTGTTTGGTGGTCAAGTTCTGGGACAATCTCTTGCTGCTGCTCAATTAACGTTGCCCGAAGGGCGTGTCACTCATTCTTTTCATAGCTACTTTTTACTTCCTGGGGATGCAAATTTGCCTGTAGTGTTTGATGTGGAAAGTGTGCGCGATGGTCGAAGCTTTTCTACTCGGAGGATCAAGGCAATCCAGAATGGCCGAAGCATTTTCTATATGACTGCGTCTTTTCAATACCCGGAGGAGGGGCTTGAACATCAGTTTGCAGTGATGCCAGACGTTCCTCCGCCGGAAGAGATAGAGACTGATATCAAATTTTATAATGGTTGCATGGACGATATTTCTGTACGTATGCGCGAAACCATCAGTTATCACAAGCCAATCGATATGCGCACAGTGCAAGCCATAGACCCTTACAAACCTGAAGTGTCTGAGCCTAAACGTTATATTTGGATGAAGGCAGAGGAATGTTTGCATGGCAATCTGAATCTTAACCACGCTATGTTGGCTTATGCATCGGACTATCATTTTTTAAGTACAACTTTGCAGCCTCATGGTATATCGGTGCGAAATAAACAATTAAGAATGGCCACCATCGATCATGCAATGTGGTTTCATCACCCCTTTAATTTTGATGATTGGCTATTATATTGTGCCGAGAGCCCTTTTAGTGGTGGATCTCGTGGATTGGTAAGAGGGCAGTTTTTTGATCGTTCAGGCAGGCTGGTTGCATCCACGATGCAAGAAGGTCTAATGCGTCAGATTAAGGAGTAATAGATGATTTATTCATTGGGCGATGATCATGTGAGTCAAGGTGAAAACGTATTTGTCGCACCAGGCAGTCACGTTATAGGTAAGGTCAAGCTCTGCGACAATAGTAGTGTTTGGTTTAATGCCGTGTTACGAGGAGATTGTGACCTCATTACGGTAGGGCAGGACAGTAATGTTCAAGATGGTTCGGTGTTGCATACCGATTTTGGTGTGCCTCTTACTATTGGCATAGGTGTGACCATCGGGCATAAAGTCATGTTACATGGCTGCGAAATTGGCGATTACAGTCTGGTCGGTATTAACAGTGTCATACTTAACGGAGCCAAAGTAGGCAAATATTGCTTGGTTGGAGCAAATAGCCTAATCACTGAAAATATGCAAATACCGGACGGATCAATTGTGATGGGATCCCCCGCAAAAGTAGTTAAGCAGATATCTGAAGGCCATAAAGCTATGCTCGAAGGATCAGCTGCGCATTACGTCAAGAATGCTCAACGTTTTATAAATGAACTTAAGCCAGTCTAAAATCAGTTCAAAAAAAAGCCCAAAACTATTACTAGTCTGGGCTCAGGGAAATGGCTCTCTAATTAGAGCCGTGCGCTAACTGATAATCAGAATAATTTTACTTAATAATAAATTAAGATTTCTTCCAGTTGGACTAACAACTATAGAACAAGATTGTGAGAAAAATAAACCGTTTTCAGGGTTATTTTATTTACCTTTTTAAACGTTAGCAAAAACAACTAGTTAAGTGCTTATTTTTTTTCTTCATGGCTAGCTTATTAACAGTTAATACAGTGCTTATGTACAACTTATCCAAGTTGCTTCAATATTTTGCTTCGTAATGGCTTAAAACTGATGAGCGCCTTTTAGGTACTCATGTCACTTCAGTTGCCAGCGCGTCTGCAGCAATTTTGATAGCCTGGCGAATTCTTACATAGGTGCCACAGCGGCATATATTGGTCATTTGATTGTCGATGTCTTCGTCAGTTGGATTAGGGATTCGCTTAAGCATGGCTGAGGCTGCCATTATCTGTCCAGTCTGACAATATCCACATTGCGGCACATCCACTTGCATCCATGCCTCTTGTACTGGGTGTAGCTGTTCTTCGCTTGTTGCTAGTCCCTCTATGGTGGTGACATTTGTGCCTGACACCTGTGCCACTGTTATTGAACATGAGCGCAGGGCTTGATCATTCATATGCACTGTACAAGCACCGCATTGACCAATTCCGCAACCAAATTTAGTGCCTTTTAATCCCAAGTTTTCTCGGATATACCATAAAAGTGGCATGTCTTTGTTCGATTCTGCTACTTCAACAGTTTGTTGATTCAGTTTGAAAGTAATACTCATCGGGTATCCTTTTATATGCTTATTGAGTCTGCAATTGGTAATTGTCTTATGCGCTGCCCAGAAGCCGCAAAAATCGCATTGGCTAATGCTGCTGCAGCTGGCGCAGTGGGAGGCTCGCCCACACCAGTTGGCGGATAACTGCTTTGAATGATATCCACCTGTATCTTATTCGGCGCCTCTTTCATTTTCATCCACCTAAGAGTATGAAAATTATTATTGATGGCCTGACCTTGTTGGACTACTACTTTGTTGAACAGGGCAGCGTTGAGCCCGTCAATAAATCCACCTTCCATCTGGTTACGAATATGGTTGGGATTGATAGCAAAACCACAATCAATCGCCCCCCATGCATCGTGGATAATCAGTTTGTTTTCAGTTGAAACTGAGACCTCAATGACGAAAGCCGCATAGGATCCAAATGTAAAGTGACCAGCTATGCCTAGCCCATGTCCTTTGGGTAATTTACGCTCCCATTTTGCCATTTTAGCTGCACTTTCATAACATTTAGCCATTCTGCCGCTATCAATAACCGACGCTCCCCAGCCTTCGTATTCATGGGCTTGATGAGGTTGCATCATGTTTAAACGAAAAGCTAAGGGATCTTGCTTGGCTTCGTAGGCCAGTTCATCTGTCATGGATTCAACTGCAAAGGTCCACTGCAGATGTGAAGGACCGCGCCAGGGACCAGTTGGTATCTTGGAAGGACGTTCGAAATTCTCAGTTCTGTAATTTTTGACGATCTGAGATGGAAAGCAATCATCTCTTGCTCCACCTCGTGTCTGCGCCTGACGATGGTGCCAGGCCGAGACGTTGTTGTCATTATCCAAGCCTGCACGAACTCGCATCACAAAAGCAGGTGCAAAAAAGTCACGTTCAATTTCATCTTCTCTGGTCCAGGTCACTTTGACTGGCCGTTTAAGCTGTTTCGAAAGAGTAATTGCTTCGCGCAGGAAATCCCGCTCAAATCGCCGACCAAATCCACCGCCCATACGTTTGTTGATCACTTCAACGGATAGTGCATCCACACCTGTTAGATTTTCAACTTCTTCCGCCACCATATGGGGAAATTGGTGACCTACTACGACAGTTGCGTCTTGCTCGCGAATGTCGGCGATACAGTTAAATGGCTCCATACAAGCGTGGGCAAAAAGAGGGGTCTCGTAGGTGTGATCAGCAACATATCTGGCGTCAACTAATGCCTGATCGATGTTGCCATCATTTTTTCGTTGTTTAGCTTGGGTGTCGCCTGCCACAAGCTTTCGAAAATTTTGTTGTTGCAGCTCTGATGACTGAGTCACATAATTTTTGTCGGCCTGCCACTGGGATTGCAATGCTTGTTTTCCTTGCATCGCCGCCCACAGCGACTCGGCAATTACTGCAACGCCGGATGAAACGATTTGTTTCTCGTCTTCTGACCAATATTTATCGTTTTGGGACTGAATCTCAACGATATCGAGCACTCCCTTTACTGCCAATGCGGCAGCTTTATTATATGACTTTACTTTTGCACCTTGCGCCGGCGCACGATGGATAACAACTTGCAGAGCATCTGGATAGTCAGCGTCAATGCCAAACAACGGTTTACCGGTAACAATCTGTTTTAAATCGATGGTCTTAGTGTCTTTGCCCATGATTGTATACTGGTCAATCTGTTTCAACTTGATTCGGCTTTGTTCTATCTGTCTGACGGCCGCTCCTTTTGCCAGATAGCCATAGCTTAATTTTTGTTGGGTAAGCGGGTTAATCACATAACTCGCTCGTGCAGTCAGCGACTCGGGGGATACTTTCCAAATTGCCGCGGCCTCATCAATGATCATCTGACGAGCCGTTGCACCTGCGTTGCGCATGTAATCCCAATTGCGCCTTACGGCATGACTGCCTCCAGTGCCCATATCTGAAAACTCATAGCCTATTTCGCCTTTTTCGTTTTTATTTAAAAAGGTAGGACAATCCTCAGCAAACTGGATAAGTTCCCAATCAAGATCCATTTCATCGGCCAGAATCATTGGGCCGGTGGTTTTCATATGTTGACCCATATCCATCACTGGAGATGCTATGACCACTGTATTGTCAGGCTTAATTTCAACATAGATACACCAGTCTGAGGCTACTTTTTTGTTTGCGTTAGCCGACTTTAGAAAAGGAAGGTTGATGCTCAGAAGCATACTCCCGGCTAGCGCAGAGGATTTAAGAAATTGTCGTCGATTCATCAGATTGTTTGTCATTATTAAAAATCCTATTCTTTTTTGACAAAACGCATATCGCCATACAAACAAAGTACCAAATTCAGGGCTAAACGCGATGCAGATTAGGTGATTAATTAGTTATATGAAAATTATCGATTCACTGCAATTTAATACGTCCAGTAACAGTTTTAATAGGTTGAATAGCCAGTTTGGCAGAGTCTATTTTACAAATACTGATTCAGTGAAAATTGGCCTGTGAATAACGATGTCATACGATTTAGCTGCGTAGCGTAAATATTGGTTGGATTGCCCCAAACTAGATAACGCTATTTACATTACTTACATGGAAACCCATTGTAAATATTGTCAAAAGACTCTAAATATTTGATTGAACTACAATGGGTGTCTACGTAATTGTCCTACGTAATTGTCTGAAAACTGCCACATGTTGTTACTCAAACTTTCTTCGATTTCATGGCTTGCAGTAGATTTCTATTCTGGCTGTCTAGTTAATTGGTCTAGTTAATTGTTCAAGGACCTAAAGTAACGATTAGTGTCAACCCGCTATATTTCCAACATCCCTTGTGAGAAAATCAACTACATTCTAATTAGTCTCAAAAGATGGAATATTAACAATATGCTCACTTTATATGGTTTTCCCGCAAGCAACTATTACGGTCTGGTAAAACATGCCTTGTTATTAAAAGGAATTGATTTTAACGAGGAGCGCACCTATCCCGGCCATCCCTCATATTTGGAAAAAAGCCCTATGGGCAAAGTGCCGTGTATTGGAACGGAACACGGGTTTTTGTCAGAAACAGCTGCCATCCTCGAATATATTGAGTGCAACTACCCAGACAAGCCAATACTACCTAGTGATGCATTCCAAAGAGCAAAAGGCGTTGAGTTGATGCGCATTGCTGAGCTGTATGTGGAATTATCGGGAAGACGGTTTTTGCCTGAGATACTCATGGGCGTGCCAAAATCTGAATCAAACCGAGCACTCATGTTACCGATACTAATTAAGGCCTTTGCGTCTCTAGAAAAAATGGCCTCATTTAGCCCTTATTTGATGGGCGAAACATGTACTCAAGCCGATCTTGTAGTTCGATACAGTCTTAAGACCGGCGTAATGGTTGGGCAAAAAATCTTTGACGTAGACTTCATGGAAAAAACACCAAAATTACAAGCGTGGTGGAATAACATGAGCAAGGATCCCATTTCAATAATAGTCGATACTCAAGCTGAAGAGTCTTTCCCAGAATTCATCGGAATTTTGCAAAAAGCATTTGCTAAATAAGTCATAAATAACAGCCAATAATTAACAAAGCACTCGTGTTTTCGGCCTCGCATTTGGTGGGTAATTATTTACATGTACACCCATTGTAAATATTGTCAGAATGACTCTGAATATTTGATTGAATACGATGGGTGTCTACGTAATTCGTAATTGCTTACCGTTGTTATGCTGACTGGTTACTCTTCGTCTGCGCTTTTTATGGTTTTGGCATTACCACGTCAAGTTGCTCAAAGTGCTTTCGTTTGCGTAACATATCAAGTGCCTGCCACGATTTCGTATCGTGTGACAAATCAGCTTTAAGCTTTGCGAGAGTTAATCTTTGGGCAATCTGCCATTTTTCGGCTGAAACAAAGTGCCCTTCATCTTTAAGTGATATTATTAGTACTTTGGTATCAGCATGTTTGGAAAATAATTCGAGAGTAGGGGCAAGTAATACGTTCTCATCTTTTTCGGCCATTACCAGAAATAGTGAGTTGCTTAAAGATGAAAAGTCCCACGTTGTGTCTGCACCATAATTAAGTGCAGGCACCAGACCAACAACAGATTTAACCTTTGCCAATTGGCTTGGTATTTTTAAATCCAATACAGTATTCATTATTCCGCCCGCTAATATAGCCGCCACCGAGCCACCAAAACTGACACCAATAAGTCCTACATTTTGCTTATCTATTATTTCTGCCCAAGGACTGTCTGATAATTCTCTAATCGCCTGATGGAACGCTAACGCACGTAACCCTTGAGCTTGATTAAGCTCTTGGAAACGTAAGTCTCCATGAAATAATGCGAGAACTACCAAACCATGACTGGCCAGATCTTTAAAAAACTGCACATCATAAAAAGGATTGGCACTAAACCCGTGGGAAAAAAGAACCAGCGGAAAGGTTGCGTTGGCGATAGTTTTTACCTCTGCGGAGCGCTGCATTTTTGGCAGCAGTACCACTTTACCCTTAATGACGTTCAAGGGTATTGAGGTATCTTCATCGATATTGTCCTGGGAGGTAGGATAAAAGATCAGGCCTGCCACGGGCAGATTCGTACCAGCAAGGTTTTTATAGATAGTTTCGTCTTCTGGAACCGCGATATTAAATAATAGCTGACCTGGTTTATCTATTAATATATCGCTAATGTAACGGCCTGTAGTTGAATTTTCGGCACCCGCCAGATAGTCAGCAGAATCTGCAAGTTGCTGTTCTGTGATGTCCTTGAAATATAAAGCCGATGAGGCAACAGGGAGCTGTCCACTTAAGGTCGGCAGTATATCGTTCACATTTTCAAGAGTTTCTGTCTGCTCATGAACCCGCTCACTGCAGCCACTGAGTAAAAATACTAAGACACTAAAGCAAATAAACCTGATCACATAATCTCCTGGGAGTGGCTTTTATTAATAGCCTGCCTATCAATACAAATAGATTTTCGAGACTAGCAGATTGTTAACTGAATATTTTGCTTTGACACATTTTATTGCATGTTAATTCGCAACATTCGAGCTGATAAAGAATATTCACTTGTGCATTATGATTATAGTGCGTCGATTTGCGTATACACCGATTCGAATTCGATTAAAAAAAAGGGGATACTTCAGGTGCGGCATTAAGCTTAATAAACAAGAAACAACTTACTTTTTTGAGCGCAATAGAGTATTTCATGTATTCATATCAACAATGGCGAACATGACTCACTTGTAGCTTTTGCAGATACCTGCAAAAATCCATGGTAAATATAAATCATTATGAAGGTCCACATGCAAAATCAACTACATTCTTTTATTCCCCCTGTACGCACATTAATGGGGCCCGGACCATCTGATGTTAATCCTCTGATATTAAAGGCTTTGGCCAGACCAACAATCGGTCATTTGGATCCTGCGTTTGTTAGTCTAATGGATGAAATAAAAACATTATTACAATACGCGTTTAAAACAAAAAATGAACTTACTATGCCTGTTTCAGCGCCGGGCTCTGCCGGAATGGAAGCGGCTTTTGTTAATTTACTAGAGCCGGGAGACAAGGTGATCGTTTGTCAAAACGGCGTGTTTGGCGGGCGCATGCAACAAAACGTTATACGTTGCGGCGCTGAAGCCATTATGGTGCAGGATGAATGGGGCGCACCAACGGATGTGAGTAAAGTAGAAGACGCGCTTAAAGCCCACCCTGATGCAAAAATCCTAGCTTTTGTGCATGCTGAAACGTCCACAGGTGTGCGCAATGATGCCCAAGTACTATGTGATTTGGCCAGACAATACGACTGTTTAACACTGGTTGACGCGGTTACCTCACTAGGTGGAATAGAGTTGGATGTTGATGGTTGGCAAATCGACGCGATTTATTCCGGTACGCAAAAGTGTTTATCTTGTGTTCCAGGGCTATCACCGGTGTCTTTTAGCGCCAAAGCGATTGACGTAATCAAAAATAGAAAATCACCCGTTCAGAGCTGGTTTCTGGATATGGATTTGGTGATGGGTTATTGGGGGCAGGGCACTAAGCGGGCTTATCACCATACTGCTCCAGTTAACAGTTTGTATGCTTTGCATGAATCATTGCTCATTCTTAAAAATGAGGGTTTAGAAAATGCTTGGAAGCGTCACGATGTTTTCCATCAGAAGCTCAAAACAGGCTTGCAAGGGCTGGGGTTAGAGTTTGTGGTAGAGGAAAAGTATCGTTTACCGCAACTTAATATGGTGTCAATACCCGAAGGCGTCGACGATGCCGCGGTGAGAAATACCTTGCTAAACGAATTCAATCTTGAGATAGGCGCAGGTTTAGGGGCCTTAGCAGGAAAAGTGTGGCGAATTGGTTTAATGGGTTATGGCTGTAATCAAAAAAATGTTGATTACTGTGTGAGTTCGTTAGCTGAGGTGTTATCAAGGAAATAATACTTAATCGAAAAATTGTCGACAATATAACTTGTTTATCAAAAATATATCTTTAAAATCCACTATCATTAAATAATTGTCGACAATAAAGTCGGTGAGAGTGGGTTGATTCTCTTTATGAAAACGAATGCTCCGATTACCCGTGCAGAAGCGATATTCGCTCAATTACGTCAACGTATTGTCGAAGGCGATATCCCCGTTGGTGCTAAGTTAAGCGAGCCAGAGTTGGCTCGTTATTACGAAATTAGCCGCAGTACCTTACGAGATGCACTGGCTAAGCTAGAAGGTTGTGGGCTCTTAGAGCGCAAGGCCAATGTAGGCTACCGAGTTGTAGGATTGTCAACTAATCAGTTACTTGAAATATTCCATGTACGTGAATCTCTTGAAGGTATGGCCTGCCGACTCGCTGCTCAAAATATGACCAGCGAACAGCTCGCAGAACTTAAAGATCTGCTTGAACAGCATCAATCTAATGAAAAATTACAGCAAGGCCAGGCCTACTTCCAAAAAGAAGGGGATCTGGATTTTCACTATCTCATCGTACAGGGCAGCCATAACCAATTATTAATAAGACTGCTATGCGAGGAGCTATACTATTTGGTGCGCATGTACCGATATCAATTTGGTATGGCCAGTCCTCGAGCCAAAAGAGCGTTTTCAGAACATCACAATATTATTCAAGCTATCGAAGATAAAGATGGTGAACTTGCAGAAATTTTGATGCGCAGGCATATCGCCGCATCGCGTAAAAATGTTGAAAAGAGGATGAATACTTTATGACAAATACAACGACAAGTCCGGGGGCTC